>JAJCYL010000617.1 GCA_029262955.1 Cytophagales bacterium
GTTGAAAACTTTAAAGACTATACTCTAATTACCGCTAACATGGAAGGTGATATAGGGCTAACAGTCATTGTGAAGAAAGAAAATGCTGTGAGTAAAATTGCAGCTATTAATGAATGGGATTTTCATAAAAATATCTGGTATTCATCTTCATTTGAATTAACCAGGGAACAAGAAGAAAAATATGAAATACAATTAGACGGCCCTGGACCGTAAAAGCCTGTTTTAAAAATATTGCAGTGAATCTTGAAGATTTTCTTGAAATACCCATAAAAGACTAATGCAAGAAAATCAATAGCTTAATAGTTCGTCCGGGATTTTCTCAATAGTATCAATTGTTCCATTCGTTTTTACAAACTTTAACCACTCCACCACCTCATCTTTTGAATGTATAATTAAAAGAGATTTATGATGCCTAAAAATAATATTCTCTTTGTTTTTTAAATAACCAATACCAAATAACACGTCTATGTCGGCTATGCTAGTTCCTACCAAATCCAGAAGACCTAGGTTATGATCATTTAGCTTTGCCTTCAGAATGATCAGCTGCTCGCTGACATCTTCATAGTTGCCAATGCTATCCCCGTAAATGTACGTAAGTACTTTAAGTCCGTCCATTGCTTTATCCTTATGCCTTGGTCGCAATGAATGGAACCAAAAATATTCGTAGTAATTCCCTACTGTATCAGGCTTAAAGAAGTAAGGTTGAGCGATACTTACACTGCCGTTGGCTCCTCTTAACCTTCTTTTGAATTCTGGGAGATCAATCGGTTGATTCATAATTGATAGTAAAGCACGTGTCTTGCCTGTGAACAATTCAATTAACTTATCTGAATATTCAAACCAATCATGGGTGGTTGTAAACATGATGAAATACATCTTGCTCCCTTCAACCCAATAAAAGCGAGGTGGTTTCTGGTGATGTAATCGCTCTGTATTTAACGCCAGCTCTAGCCATCGTTCAGCACTTTTTTCACTATATAGCGTCCATTCTTCGATAACGATCCGCCAATTTTTTTTAAACGTTAATTGCCTAATTTCCTGAATAGAAGACCAATCCTTTGAGGTGGGAAAATCATCTGCTCGTTCACGATTTCGTTCATGAAAAACCTTCAGCCACCAATGCGCTTTTAAATTACGCTCATCTGTAATTAGTTCTTCGTTTAAAAGGCTAAACCCCCAAACCGCTACGCTGTCGCTTGTGAAAGCAATCCTTTGATCAAAAGGATCAATTGGTTCAGTTGAAGCTATCTCATCTTCAACTGAGATGGTATCTTCCATATTTATCTGTAGGCTATCAGGAACCTCACCGTTCACCTGGCTGCTATTTGTACCTGACTGAGTACAGGAGAAAATCAGAAGCGGAAGGGCTATGATGAGAAATGCGCACCTCATTGAACGATGATCCGTTCTTCACCACCATATGGATAGGGTAGCTTGTCTTCGTATAGCGAGGATGTGAGCTCGACTGCAAATTGCAACCTAAACTCTCCTTTGATTCTTGGTATATATGAAAACAACCAGGAACTCTTACCATATGACGACATTTCGTACACTTCAAGGGCCTGATCATTTATCCAAATTTTTGGCTCTCCTACAGTTACACTTTCTCCGATGGCAAGATCCCCTAATGTAATTATTGCCTGAAAAGCTTCGTTGGTACGGGCGGTATCAGTCTGTGGATATACAAATGCCTCACCCATAAAACAGAGGAGGTCGGTATGCCCCATTTTGTCAGCAAAGTCTCCAACTATTTTAGATTCCATTTCTGTGATGCTCATATCCAGCACCAGCAGGTTAAATAGTGTTTTCTCTTTTAAATAGTTCTGAACTGAGCGATTAAGGGATTCAACGTTTACCGATGGTTTGTAGCTTTCACTGAATCCAATTGCATCAAAGGCTGTTGTAAATTCTTCTTTGAAATCTGAGAGCGCTGTAGCTAGTTCTTCTTCATTTCCAAATCCTAACAAGCCTTCTTTTGATGTGTATGCTTGGTTGAGCGAAATCGGATCATACTCGGTTAACAGCTCAGAATAATCAATTACAAGGTTGTACTTCTTTCTTAGCCCAAGCGTTTTCTCAGTAGTCTGCAAGAGATTGCGATCTGCCGTTCTGTTGCCCCTTTCTGAGATGTCATATTCCGTCTTGGCAAAGCGACTGCCATTCGACTGTTTTATCAAATTAATGGCCTCATGCAAGGTGCTAACGGTTGCCTCATCGTCTAGCATGCTACAGGAGGCACATAGTATTGAAAACGTTACGATCGGCAGTATGATCAGGTTTCTCATTGTATTTACTTTTTGAATAATTCAACCCAGCTCCCATTAATCAGGCCCTTTGGATTGTCATAACTCTTGATTTCAATTTCCTCATAAATCATGGGGGTCAGCACTTTTCCCTGTTCGCTAATGAGGCCCCAATCCCCTTTTAACTCCTTTACAACCCAAAAGAAATCGTCTAACCTATCGCTAAAAATCGGAAAAGAACTAATCATGCTGTACTTCATAGCTGTAAGTTCTAACCCCTCATCACTGAGCAGACCGAACCTGGTCATAAATGCACCCTTAGATATAATATGAGAAGACACAGATGGCTCCCCTATTTGGTCATATTTAAATGGCGTGAGTTCCTCTCCTTCGTAACTAATCAGGCCCCAAGAATAATCCAACTGTGCAGCTGCAGTACCATTAGGAAACGTTTCAATCTCTTCATACTTGTAGGGAGTCACCTGCTTCGCATTTTCATTTAATAACGCCCAAAGACGTGATTGGGGATGCTGGACCTTTATTAGACTTATACCTTCTTCTAAGTCCCAATCTTCTTCAATATCCTCATCTGCCTCATCTGGAAGTAGGTCCTTACGGAATAGAATAGTCCAGGTATCTGCTGTTTTGGCCGCCATTCTTCCCTGACTATCAATTCCCTCCAGGTAATCGTAGGTTGGAGACACAATCACTTTCCCAAATTCGTCACTTGCCCCATAAAGTCCATTCTCCACAAACACGGCTAAACCATTTACCAATCGACCAAAACGGTCATATGACTTCACCACCTCAATGTCCCTATTTATTTGAAGATCTTTTCTAAGTCCTTTTAGAATAAGATCTCCCGTAGCCAACTGAAGAATGTCATAAAATACTGGATTCAATGTATCTGCCATTGGCGTTATCAGTCCTTTGGCGGTCATTGTACAGAGGTCTCCATAACAATCATATAGTAAACTGACCTCCATCACTTGAAAGTCTTTTTCGAGAAAAACTATCGTGTCTATCTCATAAGAGAATTCACCAACCGCTGAACGAGAAAGATGTCTGACACTATCAAGTAGTGCATGATCGAGAGGGTTAACTTGTCCAACTGCACTGGTAAACCAATTCAAATTCAATAAAACCAGGAGGTATGGATATATTTTTTTCATTTTAAATGTGTGCTACAGCCTATTATTTAGATGTTTGAACGGATGATTTTCCATAATCTATTTATTAAACATTCCATAGAACCTGTAATTACCTACTTAAATTTATACATCTAATGATAGCAAAGGTCCTTTTTCAACTACTCATTTTGAGTGCGAGTTTAGCATCAATAGCCCAAAATAGGGAGTATAAGCTTTTACTTAGTCACTTTGAGCAAACAGGAAGCAAGATTCCCGGAGAATTGACTACTGAGTATTTTGGAATTGATCTGGACGAAAGGACCAAGCAGGTATTGTCAGATAGGATTCTTCTACAAAATGATAGGTTTACTGCTCTTGCAGTGCGGATACCCTGTCAGTCTGATGATATCTGTTATGATGGGCGACTTGGGATCTTTAATAGGAAAGGAAAGCGTATTGATCTGATTGAAGATTTTGAAAACCATTGGTCAGAAGATGGACTCGATTACAAGAGAGAGTGTTTGATAGCCACCGATAGCGTGCTCGCCTTTTACAAAAGAAATTTTGAATTTGAACCTGGGAATTATGATGAGGTGATTTTCAATGAGGTGGTCGTTATTGTGATGAAACTATCTAAAAAGGGCCAAATAGTGAATAAAAGAGAAGTGACGATCGATTTGAGAAGAGAGTATAGCTATGCCTCTATCGAACTCTTTGGGCTTGGGCTGGTTGAAATGCAAAATGTATCAAGGGAGGAGCTCGTTGAGATAAAAAATGAAATTCTGGCTTCCCATGGCTTGAACTTCAAAGAGTTGAAATGGCATGATTACTTCAGCAAGAGAGATTGGTATGTGTCTAAGTTTGACAATGTTGATCATTTACTTACACCAATCGAACACGCAAACCTGGAGTTGATTTCGAAACTGCTAATAAATATGAAATGAAAAACCTCACGCTTACCATGCTTTTAATCTTAATGTGTTTTGAGCATCTATTATGTGCACAGACATTCGAGTACATACTAAAAGATTCACTGGATTCGGAAGGAAAAACTGTCTGCGAAATTGGAGATTCGTATGTCATTGGTGGAACTGTTGAAAGGGTGTCAAGATCATCAACGTATGGCCATCTACTAGGGATGAACCAAAAAGGAGATACGCTATGGACACGCAGACTTACAGGGAAAGAAGAAGGCAGGGATGCAATCGTTGATCTTGCTTATTTCACTGATAACGAGTTCGTTATACTAGGTGAAATAAATGATGAAGTAATGATCTCCCTGACAAATCTTGATGGAAGTGAACGATGGAGATATACAGACTCGTTTGTTGAAGAACCAATAGGGATTACAAAAACTGGAGATGACGAACTTATCATTATCTGCGGTCATTGTAAGTCGGAAGATGGTTCACGTTCTTCATGTGCGATTAAATTGGATGCAGAAGGTGAACTAATATGGAAAATGGTCATCGGCAAGGGAAGAAAGACGAAACCATACGCTATCTCTTCAACTACCGCGGGAGGTATTTTGGTAACCATCCGTGATAGAGAGATGGATGAGATGAAGTTGATCTTGCTGGATAAAACCGGTGAATTACAATGGGAAAAATCAGTGAGCCAGTATGGATTCGAGTATGCATTTGACATGAATGTGAGAGCGGATGGTAACATTTATTTAACGGGTGATTTGGCAGGGAGAAAACTTCCTCTTCTCGTCAAACTGGATGCAGATGGGAACCTCATATGGAAGCAAGAGTATGAAGGAAAGTCAGGCTATTTCAGAGCTTATGCCGTTGCGTTGACGTCTGACGGTGGATGCATTCTCACGGGCCGTACCACAGATGCCAAGGGATTTCTTCTGAAGACTGATGAGAAGGGTGTAAAAGAGTGGCTTAGAATTTTTGATGGTGCTGAGAAAGCAGGCTTCAGCGATGTGATCGAGTTGAAATCTGGTGGTTATCTCGCAGTAGGTACCACCATGGCTGAACGGCGTTTATTCACCTATGTAGTTCAGACAGACAAGGAAGGTAATCTGTAGGAATCAAAGATGAACCCTTATTTTGATAATGTATTACCTGCTCATTTTTTCTCCTATCCTACTCCTTTGAACTGGGAAATTTTTGTTAATGCATCATTAATCGTCCTGGTCACGGCAGTCAGCACAATACTTTTATCAAACAATCAAAGCGTCACAAGTAAACCCTGTTGATATCCTCAAGGGTTGAATAGAGCTTAGTTAAATAAAACCCAGATTAAAATTCAATCCCAGATCTCATCAGGACCAACCTTAAGTCCTTGTAGATGTTTTGAGACTTTGTAACTGATTATGGCTGACCAGTTTCTTCATAACGTTTTCTTATAGTTAGCAGGTTTCTCTTTATTCCTCAAAAGCTCCGGAAAATTTCATGTTAAATGTTGTGTAATTGGGGTGGAAATTTTCCGACCTGCATTTTGCTTCATAATCGAAACCTGCTCCGGGGAAAAGAAAAATTATGGAAGCAAACCATTCTACATCCCATTCTGACGATTACAACAACTTCAATCCTAATTGTGTATCGGAAATTCAGCTCTTCTACAAAACAGAAATTCGTCCTATGGATCGTCCTATTATTTCCAGTCCTGAGTATGCCCATCTGATCTTTAAGCATTATTGGGACAAGAGTCAGATTCAATTGAGAGAAGAATTCAAAATGCTGCTTTTGAATCAAGCTCATAGAGCCCTAGGTATCGTATCCATTTCCTCCAGCGGAGTATCTTCAACTACAGTCGATCCGAAGCTAGTTTTCTCTTCAGCATTAGTGGCCAATGCAAGCTCTTTAGTTCTGGCTCACAATCACCCATCGGGTAATCTTTTGCCAAGTCAATTGGACATCCAAATTACCAAGAAATTAAACAGCGGTGGACTCCTCCTGGATATATCAGTATTGGACCATCTCATAGTGACAAGTGATGGCTACTGTTCCATGAAAGACGAGGGGTATATGTGACCTGCTGGAAGCATCCTTTTTTCAACCAGCTAGAGGTAGCTCTGGGTTAGGAGCGAGACGTGTTTTCAGTAACCCAAAACTCTCGTTTTGTCTTCCCTCCAACACAAGTCTCGGTTTGTTTAACGTTCAGTTTCACTACACTACAAACGTCAGAATTAAACTCTAAATCTGTGCAAGATTTAGAAGTCAAATACAAATTAGAATTGCACGGAAATCAGCTTTTCAGAATCAATATACCGGAAACTTTTCAGAGGCCTTACGCAGCAGGAGCGAGACGTGTTTTAAACGGTTCAAAACTCCGCTTTGCTTCGTCTTGAATCGTTGTAAAACACCGGTCCCGGTTTTGTCATACGCTCCGCTTTGCTTCACTACAAAACGAAAGATGACATGAGCCAATAATTGTTAGAGTGAAATGGCCACATTTAAGAAATATAAATGTCAAGGACTACTTGAAGTCAAGCTGATTAATACTGTCAAAGATCTTTGATATTTCATCAACCAGCTTGTCTATGAGAGGATTTTGTAAAATGACCACAAAAGTATTACATTTGTAGCACATATAAATGTAATTATGGCTACAGAATCGACGAGTTTAAGATTAGATGCAGAGGCAAAAAAACAGGCATACGCTGTGTTTAAAGCTGTTGGCTTAAAACCGACTCAAGCCATCAATCTTTTTCTTCGCCAAGTTGCCCTGCGTAGAGGACTACCTTTTGATGTAAAAATCCCAAATGCTGAAACCCTTGAGGCAATGAAGGAATTGGAAAGTGGTGGTGGCAGGCACTATAAGAACTCAGAAGAAATGTATAAAGATCTGGACATTTGATTAATGTACGAAGTTCAGGTTACCACCCAATTTAAGCGTGATATTAAGCGTTGTAAGCGGCAGCATAAGCCAATGGATAAGTTCAAGAATATCAACGAGTTACTTATTTCAGGGCAAGCACTTCCGCAGAAAAATAAAGATCACTATTGTCTGGTAGGTGGTCAGGATATCGAGAATGCCATATTGAACCGGATTGGCTCTTGATCTATCGGATTAATGAAGATGAAAAATTTATGGAATACGTTCGAATGGGATCGCACTCAGACTTGTTTTCGTAAAGAATTTCTTTAAACTATAAAGCTTTTACCATTTTCTCACCTGTCCATTTGGGAGTCATGGAGATGTCATGTTTGATGGGACTCCTGTCTTCCGGATTAAATAGTTCGCTGATTTTTTGCTCTTCACTGCCAGGGACTATTTTCAAAATTTTGACCTCAAAACATAACCAGTTAAGTTGTTTTTATATATTTACATAACCAGTTAAGTAAAATTTCCGTTAATCTGTCTATAGTAGAGAACCCATAAATATCCATTCCATGTTTAAATTATTCTTAAAGTCTGTATTCAGATCACTTGTCAGGCAGAAAATGTATACCACCATTAACATCATTGGTTTGATGATTGGTATTCTGTCATTTTCATTAATCATGCTTTATGTATCGGATGAAAATAGTTTTGATCAATTTCACGAGAATAAGGGTCGAATTTATAGGCTAACCTCCTCTAACAAGGAAAAAAGGGGTGGTATCACTCCTTATGTTTGGGGGCAATACCTTAAAAATGACCTCCCCGAAGTTGAGAACTATACAACTTTTCAAATCTTATCCACGACGACCAGGATTGGAAACGATGTTTTTACAGAGGATAAGGTCATTACGGCGGACTCGACGTTTTTTGAGATTTTTGATTTTCCTGTTTTGGAAGGAAATAAAAAGAAATTTCTCACCGAGCCTAACAAGATATTATTAACGTCGGAAACTGCCGGTAGATACTTTTCTGCCGGTGATGCAATCGGCAAAACCCTTGAGATGAATCACTATGGGACATTCGTCAATTACGAAGTAGCAGGTATTGTCGATTGTCCTAATAACTCACATATCCAATTTGACTTTATAATACCTATTCATAACGTAAAGAGACTTTCTAATAATTCCTGGGCTTATGAACATTGGAGAGCACATTTTGTAAATACCTACTTACTGCTTTCAGAAAATCCGAATATTGAGGGGTTGGGCCGTAAGTTCGAAGACTGGCTATTCAATCATGCAGGTGAAGAGGTTAGCAAGACTTATACCTTAGGATTACAACCACTTCTTGACATCTACCAAAAGACTGATTTCTCTTTTGACTTTCAGCCAAGGGGAGACGAGCAGAATATTCAAATCTTAAGAATTGTTGCTCTCGGAATTCTGCTTATGGCTTTAATCAACTTTATTAATATAACATCAGCACAATCATTGCGCAGGGCAAAAGAAGTAAGTCTAAAAAAGGTTTTAGGAGTAAAAAAGACCTCACTGATCCAACAATTTGTTGGTGAGTCTATTGTTGTATCAATTTTGGCAATTCTATTAAGTGCGGTTATCATCTTACTTATTCTTCCTTATTTCAATGACTTTACGAACAAGAATTTCACTATTCAGGAATTATTTTCTTTAGGAAATATTCTGTTTCTGATTGTCTTGTCACTTTTTGTCGGTATTGCATCAGGTTTATACCCGGCCATTTTGCTGGCTTCCTACAAAGCTGTGAGTATTTTGAGTTCAAGGTCTGCCGCCAGAAGCAAGGGTGCAATGGCTCGAAAGGTCTTAGTAATTACTCAATTCACTCTTACAGTAGTCTTACTGACTTCAACCGGTGTCATTTATAACCAGGTGGAATATATGGGTAAAAAGAATTTGGGTTTTGATAAGGAACAGATATTGGTGATTGAGGACGGAGGTGAAGTTTCTTCTGACGTTCAGAAAGCACAGTTGTTTAGGGAACAAGTAACTGGTATAGGACAAATTCACGCTGTCACCTGCTCCAATACTTTTCCGGGAAGGCAGACATGGTCCATGAGGTATATTCCGGAGGGGTTTACAGCTGAAGAAAGTCATTCATTCTCAACCATCTTTGCGGATCATGACTTTCTGAAAACATATGGGGTAGAGGTGATAAAAGGTAGGGATTTTAATCGGAACATATATTCTGATTCTACCGCAATTCTGATCAATGAAGCTGCTGTTGGGTTTTTAGCCAATATTGATCCAAAGTGGGCTGTCAATCCTCTTGAAAAGGAACTTACGTTATCTTATCTTAATTCTAAATCCAAAGTGATTGGTGTTTTTGAAAACTTTCATTTCGAATCACTCAAGACAGAAATCAATCCTTTGATCATTTACATTCTGCCAAATGATTTTCATAGTCTTCAACTACGAGTTTCACTTGATGGGATAAATGAGACTATTACCTATCTCGAAAACACCTGGCAAAAGCTTTATCCTGATGTTCCCTTTAGTTACACTTTTGTAGACAAGGAATTTGCAACTTATCTCAAAGCAGATCAACAACTGGGTAAACTTCTCCAGATCTTCACCATTCTTTCTTTGATTGTGGCAATTCTAGGATTATTTGGGCTTGCTTCATTTCTTGCCTTTGAAAAGGCTAAAGAAATGAGTATTCGAAAGGTGATGGGTGCGTCCGAAAAGCAGTTGACCATTCAACTTTCATGGTTGTTTTTGAGGCTAATTTTAATCGCCAATCTTATGGCTATTCCATTAGGATATTTCTTAATGTCCAAGTGGATGGAAGGGTTTGCTTATCGAGCTGGCATGCCTCATGGAGTTTTTGCTCTTGCTTTTGGTGTGACTGTTATTGTGACACTCGGCACCATAACATATCATGCCGTCAGAACAGCTATGACTAATCCAGTTGAAATTTTAGCTCAGGAATAGTAATGAACAATTTTAAAGAATCATTACATGTATTAAATCGGACCCCACAAATCCTGAAAGAATTGCTTCGAGATGGTTCGGAAGGTTGGCGGGATCTCAATGAAGGTGAAAATACATGGAGTCCGGCAAGGGTTTTATGTGATTTATTACGCGGTGATCGAGCTTATTGGATTGAGAACTTCAGAGTAATAATTGAACAGAGACCTTATGCGTTTGCTGCCTTCCCCAAACAAGGTCAGTTTGACGATATTGATTCTTTCACCATCAACCAGCTACTGGATGAATTTGCATCAATCCGTAAAAAAAATTTAGAGGAGGTTTCAGAAGCCAGTCTGAGTTTTAATGACCTGCTCTTAGTTGGTCATCATGCAAACCTTGGTCGAGTTCAATTAAAAGAACTAATGTCCGCCTGGGCAGTGCATGATTTAGGACATATTAACCAGATCATAAGAGTGATTGCTAAAGGATTTAAATCAAATATTGGTCCTTGGCAACCGTATTTAGATATTGTGAACCTTTAATAAAGCCAGATTAATTTCAGTGCAAATTCCTTTCAAATCATAGAAATCATCAGTTAATTGGTTAACATGTTAACAATAACTAGTTAAGCTGTATGAAAGAAGACTATTTGAAGGAACTTGAACATCTAGGTTTAATCGCAAGGTTGAAAAGGCTTAGTGATAACATGCTTTACAGCATACGTGATATATACAAAATCAAAGGATTTGATATTGAACCTAATTGGCATATCGTCTTTTTGCTTTTGAAAAAATACAGGTCCCGAACGATGACCCAGATCTCAGATTCCCTGGGTTTATCTCAACCGGCTATAGTAAAAATGATTAATAAGATG
The DNA here is from genome assembly GCA_029262955.1 of Cytophagales bacterium. Classification (GTDB taxonomy): domain Bacteria; phylum Bacteroidota; class Bacteroidia; order Cytophagales; family Cyclobacteriaceae; genus JAJCYL01. The sequence goes on from JAJCYL010000617.1 coordinate 10,973, forward strand.
AAAGAGAGTGGCTATATAGAAGTAGTGGTTGATTCGGTGGATAACCGTAAAAAACAGTTGATGCTTTCTAAAAAAGCCAAAAAAGAATTACCAACTTTCGAAAAAGTGTGGAGTAGAGGAGAGGCTACCATAGCTGAATTGCTCACCAAAAACAAGACTTTTACAAGTCAACTGGAAGACATTGAAAAACAACTGGAAGAAAAAAGTTTTAAAGACAGGGTGATGAGTCGCCTATAAGAGGTAACATTTCAATTTTCAACAAATTTTTGATCCCAGGAGTGTTGATTGTCGTGATTACGCAAGTCAATATTATAATCTACCGATGCCTTAAGTGCCATTAGTACGGATACCCATCCAGCGTACATATCTGCAAATTCTTCTTCGGGCACATTGGTATTAATGAGGTGTAGTTCGGTACCCCCTTCACATGGACGGAAGTGCATGGATACGATAGTATCGAAATATTCAATACGAAATTCTGTAGGTTCATTGCGAACAAGTATTTGAGATTGGTACTCTTGTCCGTTTATGAATGTGAAATTTATAAAGCCATCTGCTTCCAAGGCGCTCTCTGCCCAAAAACTTTCCCTTCCTTGGACAGAGTTAATAAATTGAAAAACAGTTGTCGGATCAGTTTTAAGTAAGAGTCTCCATTCGATAGTCGTGTTCATAATAAATTGATTTGAATGCTTAGAAGTTAAGTAATTTTAATAAGTTTACCTAACTGGTTAAGTAAATCTGATGCAGTACCATGGAAAGTGAAATCAAAAACTCCAAATATCAGATGATTGGCAATACTCCTCTGATCAAACTGGATAAATTAACAAATCCTGATTGGGCAGATATATATGTGAAGTATGAAGGAGTAAATCCTACCGGAAGCATGAAGGACAGGATGGCACTATCTATGATAGAAGGTGCCGAACGAAGGGGTGATCTCAAACCTGGCGGAACGGTAATCGAATATACGGGGGGAAGTACCGGAAGTTCATTAGCTATGGTATGTGCTATGAAAGGTTATAAAGCTTACCTGGTATCCTCTGAAGTTTTTGCTGAAGAGAAACTACAAACTATGCGGGCTTTTGGAGCAGAATTAGAAGTAATGCCTGGTGATAATGGCAAGCTAACAGCGAAGGTGATTGACAAAATGATTACAAGAGTTAGTGAATTGAGTAATATGGAAAATACCTTTTGGTGTGACCAGGTTAAGAATATCGACAATCGAAATGGGTATCACCAGATGGCAAAGGAGATCATGAATGATGTGGGACTTGAGATAGATGAATTTGTTACGGTCGCGGGAGGAGGTGGATGCTTTTCAGGTAATGCTGAAATATTTAAAAGGGAAATTTCAGGTATCAGATGCATAGCTGCCGAACCAGACACTGTCCGAAATATTTCAGGCGGAGATACCTCAGGAAAGCACAAGCTGGAGGGGATAGGTTTATCCTTCATCCCGTCAATACTCCGAACGGACTTGA
>JAJCYL010000618.1 GCA_029262955.1 Cytophagales bacterium
GGATCATTGGGATGTTTCCAGCATTGCCATTATTGGTGCCATGTTTGAAGGGGCTTCAGCTTTTAATCAACCCCTGAGTAGTTGGAATACTGGTAACGCTCAAAACATGCTGGCCATGTTCAACGGGGCGTCTACCTTCAATCAGGACCTTAGCACCTGGGACGTTTCCAGTGCGATTGACATGTCTGCTATGGTTGCCAACTCAGCATTTAATGGTAATCTCGGAGGATGGGACATAAGTTCAGTCACCAATATGAACGGCATTTTTGACAATTCTAGTATGTCCACCGCCAATTACGATGCTACACTAATTGGTTGGGCTGAACAGACAGTACAACCTGATGTTCCAATCGGTGCTCTGAATATTACCTATTGCGTAGGTGAAGATGCACGTAATACATTGATAAATACCTCTGGTTGGATATTCACTGGCGACACACAATCATGTAATACAGGAACTGATTTCACCAGTTTCAGTTTTGATCAGCAAACTGCAGTTGCATCAATTAGTACGAACAACCGTACGATTACCATTTTTGTTGCCGATGATTCGGATGTCACCAATTTGGTAGCAAGTTTCGAATTGTCTACCGGAGCAATAGCTTCAGTTGGAGGCGTCAATCAAATAAGTGGGGAGACTTCAAATGATTTCAGCAGTCCTGTTACGTATTTAATCTCAGCAGAAGATGGAGTAACCAGCCAGGAATGGACAGTTACGGTAATGTTGGGCACACCAATTACTCAGACTGAAACATTGGAAGAAAATTTTGTGCGATTACCCTATTCGAGTCCTGGTACCAGTACCAGCAATTATCGCATCGTTACCATTCCTTTTTCTTCTCGTACGGTCAGCAATACTTTCGAGGAACTTCTCCCCGCCGATCTTACAAAATGGCGATTGGTGTCGTACAGCAATTCCTCTAACACCTATAGCAATACCACCGGTAATCTAACACCCAGCGTGGGTTATTTCTTTATTTCTGCCGAGGCTGTCACCGTTAATATCGGTGGCAATGGATTCAACCTGACCAATGAGTCACTTGGTAGACCAATTGCTGCTGGCTTTAATTTGATAGGTAATCCGTTCACAGGAACACTTAATTGGGATGAGGTGCTTGCTTACAATGTTCAACAAGGCAACATTCCGGATGGAACTCAGGGAAGTGGATTGATAACTTTTAACGGGTCTTTTCAAGTTGACGCAAGAAGCACTCTTTCCGCTTATGAAGGAGCATTTGTTTTTGCAACAGAGGCGTTGCCTGACTTTGTCATTCCCCTGTCTGCAGCAAACTTGGGCGGTAGGATCAATCAGCATACTGAAAGAAAACCACAGCCTGTTTACATTGATAACGATGAGTGGAAGTTAAACCTTTACTTAGATTCGGATGAGTTGGGATATGATGTTGGAGCTTTTGGTTTTATCGAAAATGCCAATGACGGATGGGATAACTTCGATTTGCCACATATTCCACAATTTGAAAAATATGTGAAGATCAATTTTGAGGATGAAAAAGCACGAGATTTTAAATCCGTGGATTCTTTTAAATCCTGGTCTTTTAGCATTCCCAACAACCTTGCTGATAAGTATTTCACAATCGAATGGGATCGGCCGGTCTCTGAAGGAAACACGGTCATGCTTCTGGATGGTGACAGGGGTAAACTTTATGATTTAAAAGACAAAATGAAGATAACCATAGCCAATAACCCTGATGCAGAGCATCAGATTTTATTTGGTAACCCAGAGGAGATTTACGAAAATATTCAGCTTGACGATCGGATACTTGCAGATATTTATCCCAATCCAGCCAGTGAATTGATCAATATCGACCTCGTGTCATCCTCTCCGGATGAAGTAGCTATTACCTTGATAAGTTTGGCCGGAAAAACCGTATATCAGTCCATTTATCTAGTAACGGCTGGTTTGAATCAAATTTCTATTGATTTGAATAGTGCCCTGGTTCCATCGGGTATTTATGTTTTAAACATTGATGGTCAGGCATTTAAGAAAATGTCATCTAAATTTATAAAGCGATGAAAAAGTTACTCACTACATGTTTTGTCATAGCTTCGGCCTTGAGCTTGAGCGGTCAGTCCTTTTCAACTAAAACAACTCCTATAGAATTAAATCTGGCACCGGATGCTCCAGTAATCACCTGGGTTAGCCCAAGAGTGGATAACGTTGCCAGTAAAGAAAAGACTATCATTTTGAAAGTGGCCGTAAAAAGCCCGTCCAAGATCACATCTGTTGAAATGCGGAACAATGACGAAGTTGTTCCCATGTCAAGAGGGATTAACCTAGGAGGGTCCAACGCTGGTAGTCAGGATATTGAGCAAGCGGTTAACCTGATACCTGGAATGAACAACATTGTCATGTTGATCAAAAATGAGGATGGCGGCGAAGTAGAAGCTACCCGAAATATTGTGTTTAATTTCGATGTTTCGGGCAGAAAAGACATTGCACTGATCTTTGCAGTTAACGATTATAACGAATGGGGAGATTTGTCCAATCCGATATTTGATGCAAAGGCAATTGAAGAAGAGTTGAAAATGAATTACGGGTTTGAAACAGAATTGGTATTGAATCCCACTAAGATTAAAATTCTTGAGAAAATCAGGGAATATGCTGGTAAATCATATGGTGAAAAGGACCAGCTCTTGATATTCTTTGCAGGGCATGGTAAGTTCGATGAAGTAACAAGGATGGGTTATCTGGCCGCAGCTGATTCCAAAATTAACGACCTGGTCGCTGATAGCTTTGTTTCTCACTCGGCATATCGGGATTTCATTAACAACATTCCATGTGAACATGTTTTTGTAATGATAGATGCCTGTTTCGGAGGAACTTTTGATCAGGTATTGGCAAGGGCCAGCAGTAGGGGAGGCGAATCTTCCTATTATGAATTAACTAGAGCCGAGTTTATTGAGCGAAAATTAAAATACACCACAAGAAAATACTTGACTTCGGGGGGAAAAGAATACGTTCCTGACGGTCGTCCAGGTGCGCATTCTCCATTTGCTCGAAAGACACTTGAAGCGTTGAGAAATTATGGAGGTAGTGACAAAGTTCTGACCTATACTGAACTTTTAACCTATTTTGAGGCACTAAATCCACAACCAAGAAGTGGGGAATTTGGTGCCAATGAACCAGGAAGTGATTTTATCTTCGTTGCACGTTAAGTTCTTACTTATAGTCTTTTGGCTCTCATCGATTATAGTGAGCGCTCAAGAACCCTATCCAACTGGTACATTGTTGGATGATTCAGGTTATGATTTACATGAGGCCTATGATCTCAAGGGGTATAATGGCAATTTACCCAAAGTTGTTTCTCTCAAGGACAACTTGCCCAAAGTAGGTGATCAGGTGAACCTGCCACTTGATGTGGGTTGGGCAATTGCTCATGCCACGACCTTACTAGACAGTCGAAGTAAAGTACTTAGAGGCGACGTGAAATTCAGATCCCCTGATTTCGTCAACATGCTGTTATCAGAGAAAGAGGATATCTGTGAAAAAGGTGTGTCACTATCAGATGCTGTTAATGTCCTAAAAGACATTGGGATTCCCACAATAGATCGTTATCGTGATCCTTGCCCGGAAGGCATCAATGGTGAGGTGCTTTTTTTGGCTCGTTCCGAAGATGTGTACTCATTCCAAAAAACTTTTAATAGAGATATGAGCAACAAGGAGAAGGTTGAACGGATCAAGAATAAAATTGCGCTTGATCAGCCAGTACTTATTGCCATGCATACTCCTCGTTCATTCCTGTTTCCCGGTGTTTTTTGGCAACCTAAAGAAACTGAACCGGAGGAGTGGCCCTTACATACGATGGTGGTTGTTGGTTACGACAATAGTGTAGGTGGAGGGGCTTTTGAAATCGTAAATTCGTGGGGAAAAGATTGGGGTAATCAATCATTTACCTGGCTGCGCTATAACGATTTGAGTTTTGTTAGGTATAGTTATGCGGTCTCCTATTTGCGTGACGCTGATAACAATTATTCCGTCTTTCGAGGTGAGTTGAATTTTAATGATATAAACAAAGACACAGTTTTACCAGTAAAAAATACGAACTATCGAGGCCATTATAACATGTCAATAAGTGAAGGGAAAATTGATTTTAATCTTACCGGAGGTCTTGATAAACCATTTTATATTAAGATTTATTATAAGTCCGAAGAGGGAGTGTCCCAGATATACCCTTCAGAAACATGGAGGAGCTCCCTGTTTGATTTTTCTTACAAGGAATTTGAAATCCCCGGAAACTCCAATTACTATACACTTGAAGACGACCCCAATGCATCTTTATTCATTTTCATGTCTTTTAAGAATATTGATGAAAAAGACTTCACCACGGTGGTTGGTGTGGCAAACTCTATAGAAGAATTGATAAATGCTAAAGCATACGAAACCTCAAGGTTGGTGCTTTGGGATCAGGATGGCATCTCTTTCTCAGGGAAAATGAGTGGTAATCATATATTACCCCTTTTAATTGATTTAGATTTTAAGCCCTGATTTGATCGCCCTCCCAATTTTACCGTCATTTCGAACGCTCGCCAGCCGGTGAGGCAGGATAGCCTTACCGAGGCAGGTATCGCGTAACTAAGGGGCATTCTTGACGGATATCTCAGTCGTTTTATAAACTAATTATGAAGATTCATTTTAACTACTCCTTCGACATGACGGTGTTGTTTGTGTCAGGTTCTTCAATTTTGGGATTGTCAAAGGAGGAAGTCCTATCCTCATATCGTCACTTCGAACGTAGTGAGAAGTCCCGTAACTACAGGCACACCTTGACGGGATATCTCAGTCGTTTTGTATACTACTTAAGAAGGTTCGTTTTTAACTACTCCTTCGATATGACGGTGTTGTTTGTGTCAGCTTCTTCAATTTTGGGGTTGTCAAAGGAAGATGTCCTATCCTCATATCGTCACTTCGAACGTAGTGAGAAGTCCCATTACTAAAGGCACACCTTGACGGGATATCTCAGTCGTTTTGTATACTACTTAAGAAGGTTCGTTTTTAACTACTCCTTCGACATGACGGAGGTGTTTGTTTGGTTCTTCAATTTTCGGATTGTCAAAAGAGGAAGTCCCATTACAAAAGGCACACCTTAACGGGATATCTCAGTCGTTTAGGTATTCGTTCAACTGAATCAATACTGACCCTCCTTCGACATGACGGTTGAAACTCATTTGGGCATATTGACATATAGATGACATTGCCTTCAATGTTTTAGATCCAAATAATACCATAACACGTTCAATGCAGTTATGACCACAGATTTAATAAAGACAAGCCTTGCAAAGGCAATTCCATACGAAGAATATTTCAACCGAGTTGAGGCTGGAGTTGAAGGGGACTCGATGTACAATAATGAAAACCTGGACTACTACACCAAGCTCAATTATCAACGGATGAAGCGGTTGAATAAGACTGTTACATTAAACTCCCAGCTATTAAATGCTGGGGAAGAAATCTCGTGCGATTTGACCTGGCTCGTTATTACGGAAGGCTGGTGCGGAGATGCTGCCCAAATTTTACCTGTTTTGAATAAAGTCAGTGAAGCAATTGACAAAATTGATTTAAAAATCGTATATCGGGATCAGAACCTCGAGCTGATGGATGAGTTTCTCACAAATGGAGGGAAATCTATTCCAAAAGTAATTATCATAGATAAAAATACAATGGAAGTGAAAGGCAGCTGGGGTCCTCGGCCAGAACCCGCACAGGATATGTTCCTAGTATATAAAAACAGTGAAACAAAAATTGAATACAAAGATTTTCAAGTGGAAATGCAAAAGTGGTATGCAAAAGACAAATCCGAACATATTCAAAAGGAACTGATACCATTGTTTGACTTATGCCAAGCTGTATCTACCTAATATTAGGTAGATACATTTCACTAAGATCAGGGATTGAATTTGAGAGTGTCTGAGCTTACTTTTGACCTTATTTAGAATCAATCCAAATAAATGTCTGAATCTAACTTCACGCTATTTATTGAAGAATCCTCCGAAGGATACGCTCAATCGCGTGATAGTATGATTGATCCCAACCAATGCCTTTTCAAAAAGTGCTGTAAGAAGTACAAGAAGAAGAATAAGAAGAGGTGTCGAAGTTGTCCTTCTTAATGTCAGAAGGTATCTCTAACCAATCTTAATACTTTTTCCATCTCAACTTTCACATCGCTGGCAGATGTGGTGTAGTTGTTGTTCATAAAAGAAAAAATCAAGGTCTTTCCAGAACTTGTGAGTAGGTAACCACTTAAGTTGTGATTGTTTCGAAGAGTACCAGTTTTGGCATACACGTATGGTGAATCAATCCCTGAATACCATTTTCGAATGGTTCCAGACTCACCGCCAACAGGGAGTACTGAAAACAGCCAGTCATCACTTTTTTCTTCTCGTAACTTTTCCAGTAGTCTAACGATACTCCTCGGAGTAATTAGGTTATATCTCGATAATCCTGATCCATCTACCCATGCAGGTACATCCGGAAGATCCGAGAGATATTTCCAACTTACATAGCCAATAGTTTTTTCGACGCTCAAGGTATCTGAGAAAGTTGAAGAGCACATCATTAATATTTGTTCTGCATAGAAGTTATCACTTCTCTTCATCATTATACTAAACAGGTCTCTGCTGGATTGGCTAAATTTTATCTGTCCGCTGAATGAGATTTCGTTGATAGAAATTTTTTTCTTGAGTGTGTCGATAAGTAATGTGGTCGTTAGTTCGGGATAAGTTCTAAAAGGGATTACCTGCCCGTCCGGATGAAGTGGATTGACAATAAAGATATTGTGGTCTGAATACCTTATTTCTTGATTTGATGAACTAGATTGGATCAATGCTTCGGTGAAGATGTCAGGTATCGCGCTGACTACTCCCTGTTTTGACGATGTCCGAACTACATTGCCATATATTGGAAAGTCGTTCCTTTCTGGTTGAAAGTCAAATTGGTAATCGTCCCAACTCCATCCGGGGCCGTAAGGTTTGCTTAAAGTTGGTGCGGGTATAAATTGCATCGGACCATCATGACCGCTAAGAAAATCATAAGTCGGTTGTTGGGTAAAATCGGGATGAAGGAAAGTAGGATCACCAGTGCCTTGAAAAATTAAGGTGTCTCCGTTGTATTGATATTTTAGGCCGGGAATTGAATCTCCGAGTAGCTTGATGCCTGCATAAAGGCTCAAAAGTTTCACATTACTTGCGGGAGTAAAGTAACGTTTAGAATTTTTCATATAGAGCCATTCATGGGAAGAAGGATCGTAAACAGCCAGGCCAGTAAAATGATTATTAAAAAATGCCTTATCTAAATGTTTCTTAATCTGCTTTCGTCCACTGATAATCTTAATGGACTGACAAGAGGTTAAAATGAGAAGCGAAAAAGCAATGAACTTTATTCTCATGAGTGTCCTCTCAAGTTAGGCTCAAAATTCATAATATGCGAGACTAAGACCCACTGATATCATCAATATGAATTTTGTGGAGGTGCTTTTCAATGTGATCCAATCGCTTATCAATGTGATGGATATATTTATATAACTCTAATTCAATTAGGTAGACTTGGCCGCTGTATGATTCGGCTCCGATCTCGTTAGCGGTTTTTTTCCGGCCTTTCTCGATATCATGCCTCGCGTCACACTCATCCTTCAAGTGCTCAATAAAGCTGGGAATTCGATACTCACTTTCAAATTCTTCAATAGATTTTAATGTCTTTTTTTCCTCATGGGCATTTTCATGGACAAAGCTTGGAGCTTGTATCTTATCCATTATCAATGAATCAAAGTGATGAATTTTCCGGATGGAGGTAATTACCTGTTTCTTAAAATCTGCGCTTCCACAGTATTCGGCCAATCCTTCGTAATTATCAATGATTTCAGAGAGGGTATGCCATTCTTGTGCAACTGCGTCAAACTCCTTCTCAAGGGATTCCTTTTGTTCAGTAGTGGCATTTTGGGCAAGTGATATGCAGGATATCCCTGATAGGGCGATAATAAATGCAATTATTTTGGTAGCTCTCACTCCATAGAGGGTTTCACAAAGATACTTCAAAAAATTAATATCGTAAGCTCTATTCATCTAAATCAAGGATGTAACGCTGAATGTTAGGCAAAAGTTGTGCCGAAAATTGGCCCTATGAGCCTTTTTTGAACCCTGGTCCCTTTACAAATTGACCTGGCGTGGCGTTGGTATGCTCACCATTTTTAAGAACCTGTGTGCCATTCACAAAGACATGACTAACCCCCGTGGCATATTGATGAGGTTCTTCAAAGGTTGAATAATCCTGAATGTTTTTCGGATCTAAGACCACCACATCTGCGTAGTAGCCAACTTTAAGAAGTCCTCTATTTTTAATACCAAGATTGGAAGTTGGGAGGGATGTAAGCTTGCGAATGGCCTCTTCAAATGAAATGACTTTCTCATCACGAACGTACTTACCTAACAACCTGGCAAAATTGCCGTAGGCTCTCGGATGCG
>JAJCYL010000619.1 GCA_029262955.1 Cytophagales bacterium
TTTGACAAAGACAGGTTAAGAGATCTTGAGTTATACCCGTTCCGAAAACTAATCAATAGAGGCGTTTCCGGGATAATGATCGCACATATGAGCATTCCAACCCTGGACAATACGCCTAATTTGCCGTCTACATTGTCAAGACCAATCGTCACCGAATTATTGAGAGATGAAATGGGCTTTAAAGGCCTGGTTTTTACAGATGCTTTGAACATGAAAGGAGTAACTAAACACTTTGCTCCTGGTGACATTGAGGTGAAGGCTCTTCAAGCTGGCAATGACGTGTTGCTGTATTCTGAAAATGTTCCAGTCGCTGTTGAAGCAGTATATGAGGCGGTTGAGAATAACTTAATTACCAAAGAGTTGATCGAAGAGAAGTGTCGAAAAATATTAAGTGCGAAGTATTTTACGGGATTAAGTGTTCGCCAACCCATTCAGATAGACAGTCTGTATGAAGATCTTAATCATCCGAAAGCAGAATTGCTAAATCGGCAGCTTATAGAGTCTTCGTTAACCGTTTTGCAAAATAAAGATACCCTATTACCAATAGGCGATTTAACGAATTTAAAAATCGCTTCAATATCCATAGGGAGTCTTGAAAGGACTCCTTTTCAAAAAATGTTGAGTAAATATGGTTTGGTGTATCATTACAATTTAGAGGCCAGGGCCACTCAAAATGAAATTTCTACAATCTCCACAAAACTGGATGAATACAATCTGGTAATTGCTGGGTTGCATGATACAAGAAAGCGGCCGTATAATTCTAAGATTTATAGTAATGAAATTTACAACTTCATCGGAGAGCTCGCCTCAAGTAGGAAGACGGTGATAACCTCTTTTAGAAATCCTTATACTTTATCCAGGGTTCAGCAGTTTAGCGAAGCTCAGGCATTGATCACCACTTATGAAGATTCGGAATTGCATGAGGAGCTGGCGGCTCAGCTGATCTTTGGCGCAATTGGGGCCAAAGGTAAATTACCGGTGACCATAGCTAACACTGCTAATGTTGGATCGGGATTAAAGACTGAGGGGGATTTAAGATTAGAATATACCATTCCGGAAGAAACAGGTTTTAACTCCCGGTCTTTAAAAAAAAAGATTGAGCGACTTGCCCAGGCAGGAGTAGATTCCGGAGCCTATCCGGGATGTCAGGTATTAATTGCACATAGAGGGAAAGTCATATTTCATGAAGTCTACGGGCATCACACCTATGCAAGGATTAGAGAAACGGACAGACAGGATATATATGATTTGGCCTCCGTAACTAAGGTGACTGCTCCATTAGCAGCATTAATGAAGTTCCATGATGACGGTAGTTTCAGGTTAGATGAACCATTTAAGACTTACTGGCCGCAGTTTTCAGGCAATAAAAAGGGTAAGTTGAGCATGAGAGAAGTCCTGGCACACCAATCAGGTTTGAAGGCCTGGATACCCTATCATCTGACAACAAAAAAAAAGAACGGAAATTTCAAGAGGAATACCTTAAGTAATAACAAATCCGATGATTTCAATGTAGCACTTACAGATAGTCTGTATTTACATAATGGTTATCGGAAGAAGATTTATAAGATGATTCGTAAATCTCCTCTGGATGTTGATCAGGGTTACGTTTACTCTGGTTTACCATTCTACATCTTTCCGCAAATAGTGGAAAATTTCACTAACCAACCGTATGAAAAATTTTTAAAGGAACAGTTTTACAAGCCTTTGGGTGCCGTTACACTCACTTTTAATCCATTGAGATATTATTCGAAGGATCAAATCGTTCCAACCGAAAATGATACTTATTTTAGAATGACCCCATTGCATGGTGTAGTACATGATGAAGGTGCGGCTATGATGGATGGTGTATCTGGCAATGCAGGACTATTTGGTACCGCGAATGACCTGGCTAAGATGTGGCAGATGTATTTGAATATGGGAACTTATGGCGGTAAGCAATATATTTCAGAATCGACCATGATAGAGTTTTCCTCTTGCCAGTATTGCGAAGAGGGTAACCGGAGAGGTTTAGGTTTCGATAAGCCTTTGATCGAATATGACTCTATTCAGAGTAGTGTGGCGAAGCAGGCATCCAAGTCAAGTTTTGGTCACTCCGGCTATACCGGTACTTTTGTTTGGGTTGATCCGGAGTACGAATTAATGTATATTTTCTTATCGAATAGGGTTTTCCCAACTAGAGAAAATCGCAAGTTATATACCATGAATATTCGACCTGATATTCATACGGTGATTTATGAAGAAATGGGAATTGAATAGTAAGATTTATTGTTTAAGTAAAGGAATAGTATTTACGTATGATTGAAGAGTATCCCATTGCGATTGAGAATATAAAGAAAGAGTTTGAAGGTCTATTTGAACCTGACCTGGTCAAGGAAATGATCGAAATAGGTCATTTGAGAAAAATTCCGTCCGGACAAGTAATGATGGAGATTGGCCAGCAGGTAAAAGCATTGCCAATTGTTGTGTCGGGTACCATTAGGGTCTATAGAGACGATAAGGATGGAAGTGAACTATTCCTCTACTACCTTAATCAAAATGACGTTTGTGCGATATCTATGACCTGCTGTATTAAAAATAAACCAAGTGAAATCAGGGCGATTGCTGAAACAGACTCAGAAATATGGATGGTACCCCTAAATATGATGGAGGACTGGATTAAGAAGTATGCGACCTGGAGAGCGTATGTCTTTGACTCTTATAATAGCCGATTCGAAGAGCTTCTGGAAGCAATAAATAGTATTGCTTTTATGAAAATGGATGAGCGCCTGTTGAAATATCTTTTAGACAAGCAGCAGAATACAGGAAGTTTTATTATCAATGAGACTCATCACGAGATTGCACAGGCTTTGAATACCAGCCGGGTTGTGGTATCCAGATTATTAAAACAGCTTGAAAGGGATGAGAAAATAGAGCTTCATAGAAACAGAGTTGAAATATTATGATTAGCTGATAAGTGTCATGGCTTAATAGGAGTCAAATTTGACATTAATGGTGTCTATTAATTATCTTTGCCTTTAATTATGTCAATAACTACTAAAGAAAAACGCCAAAATAGAATTGACCAGGGTCGGGATAAATATGTAGCTAAGAGCATCTCGATTTTTGCGTTCCTGCATTTATTGCCACTTGCAGCTATTTGGACAGGTACTCATTGGGTGGATTGGGTGGTTTGCGGTGCTTTATATTTCATTAGGATGTTTTTCATAACAGGTGTTTATCATCGCTATTTTGCTCACAGAAGTTATAAGACCTCAAGAGTATTTCAGTTTATATTGGCTTGGATGGCACAGACTTCAATGCAAAAAGGAGTGCTTTGGTGGGCTGGAAATCATAGGGTCCATCACAGGCACAGTGATGAGTTTGAAGACCCACATTCAAATAAACTTTACGGATTTATTTATTCTCACCTTGGATGGATCATGTCGTCTAATTACAAGCCAACGAGATTCAATGTGATTGGTGATTATGCGAAGTTTAATGAGCTGAGATGGTTGAATAAAAATCACCTTGCTCCTCCAATGACCTTGTTGGTTTTGGTATTCCTCTTTGGGGGATTCTTTCTTAGCGACGGAACACTGAATGACTTTTTGCTAAGGGGCACTTCTATGGCTCTCATTGGCTTCTTACTTTCTACAGTCATATTATACCATGGCACTTATTCTATCAACTCCTTAATGCATATGATTGGAAGTAGGAGATACAATACGACAGATAAGTCCAAGAATAACTTGTTCCTTGCTTTAATTACCTTAGGAGAGGGATGGCACAATAATCATCATCATTATATGTCATCTGCACGTCAGGGTTTTTTCTGGTGGGAAATAGATATCACATTTTATATCTTGAAGGTGATGAGTTGGTTTGGATTGATCTGGGATTTAGCTCCTGTTCCGGACCGTGTAAAGTACTCATACAAAGAGGAATCAGCTATCGCTTAATAATTATTTCTACCCTTCGGTTTTTACTCTGACCTTCTCGGCTGTCATTGGGTGCAATGGGTTGCGTCTCCCCAAACCATTTGAGTTCAATTCGTGAACCGTTGATATTTCCAGTTTGAGTAAGATATCCAAAGATGGCTTCAGCCCTTTGTCTGGACAGGGTAAGATTGTCCTGTTCTAATCCGATATCATCTGTGTGGCTTGCAATTTCAATCTTAATTTGCGGATTGTTTTTCATTAGGACAACAAGATCATTCAGTCTTTCATAAGTTTCCTGAAAAAGCATGGCCAGATTAGACTTAAAATAGATGTTCTCAAAAGCGGGTATGTCCTCTACTATTTGGTTGTCAGATTCTGTTGAGCTTGTTGCGATAACTTCATTTTGTTCGAATAAGGGCATTTTAATGCTGAAGACATCTGCATTGTCTTCAGTGACGTACCTGCTCATATAAGCATATTGGCTGTTCGGTGGAATGTGGAAGAATTTTTCATCAAGCTCGGAATTAATTTCAATGCCCATATTTTGAGGCTCACTCCATCGCTCCCACGAAGTGTCAAGCCTTTTAGCTACATAGATATCACTTCCACCAAAACCACGGAACCCGGTGCTTGAGAAATAAAGGGTTTCCCCGTCATCTGCCAGAAAAGGAGAAGCCTCTTCACTGACCGAGTTGACATTAGCACCGAGATTCATCGGTTCGGACCAAACGCCAGTGCGTTGTAAAAAACTTACGAACAGGTCCTTCCCTCCATGACTCTTATTGTTCTTCAGCGCAAAAATGATGATTTTCCGATCTGTAGATAGTGTGAAATCGAAATCACCTTTAATATCCGGATCAGAATAAAAGGGTATGGTGACAGGTTTTGTCCATCCTTTGGATGTTGAGTTGCTAATTGAAAGTCCGGGCTTCAACTTCTTCCCTTCATAGTCACTTCCTAAGATTAACAATGTAGTATTCCCATTTGGAGAAATGGCATTGACAAAATTTTTGCCATTATTATTGAGTGGCATTCCTATGTTCGTTGCCGGTAGCCAATCTTGATTTTCCGGGTCCCACTTTGATTCCCAAATGTCCTCTTCGTCAGAAATTCCACTAACATTTTGTGGATAAAATTTACGGCTGAAATATAAAGTTTTGCCATCAGGTGAGAGCAAAGGCCGAAGTTCACTTTGACTGGAATTAACGTTTTGTCCGAGTGCCTTGATTTGGAGGCCTTTCTTCACGGTATTCAGCTGATTTACGTTAACCCTGATTGGAATGTCTGAGTTAGAAATCGCCACTGCATCAATAAATATTTCTCCATCAAATATTTTTCCGTCAAAGACGAGCTTTAGCCCAGCTACTTTGTATGCCGTTTCAGCAATGAAGAAATTGAAGAGCCTGCCCCTTAGTGGACTTCGATTTGGCGTCAATGAATAAAGCAAATGTTCCTGATTGCTGTCATCAATGGCATAGACATCTTTCAGAGAACTTGAGTTGTATGCTTCTGCAATTGCGGTTTGCTTGATGGGCATTGGATGGTCAAAACCAATTGAGATATAATGTTCTTTACCGGGTTTGCCTGGTGACCAGGTATTGGGGTTTATTCCAACCTGGGGAAGGACATTTGGTTTACCCAGGATTTGTTGTGAAGAAAACTCAATTGGCGAGGCTTCCGATGAAAAAGACAAGACTGTAGATGCCCATTGCGTTTCCTGTGAAAATGCATGGAAAGAAAGTATAAATGCAACAT
>JAJCYL010000620.1 GCA_029262955.1 Cytophagales bacterium
CGACTTACCAGAAAGATCAATTGCCGCAATTTGCTTATACAGATTATTGAGCTCTTTAGGATTATCCACTAAAGCTTCATAATCCACCCGACCATCTTCGATGTATTTTGAAAAGAAATTGTCGGAGTCCTCAAAGTGAGAATTTTGAGTGGAACCTGTTTTTAAAAAGAGTATTGCGACTAATAACGTTAATGTCGACATGATTTCAAGTTTTTCAATAGATCTTATACGTTTAATGATGTCACATGGAGGTCACGAAATGTTAAGTTTTTAATAAGCACTGAATATAACCTTCCAGATGCCATCCTCTTCCATTACCGGTTACCAGATTTTCTATGTTTACTCTAACTTAGATTACCAACCATATTCAGATGAAGAAATTAATCATGTGCTTCAAATTTTATGTAAGCAGATATATAGGCATTATGCTCTTGCAGCTAGTTACGATTTCAGGGGTTGCCCAATTGACTGCTCCGAACCTCACACAAGACTTAAAATGGCGAAATATTGGACCCTCCAATATGATGGGTCGGATAGCTGCAGTAGAAGCACTTGATACTGATTATAGGCATGTTTTGGTCGCATCAGCGTCTGGTGGGGTTTTTAAGTCAACAAATGCAGGCATGACATGGGAAGCCATTTTCGATAAATATGGTGCCGGCTCCATTGGTGCGGTGGCCATGTTTCAGCCCAACCCGGACATCATATGGGTTGGTACTGGTGAAGCGGCTAATAGAAATTCCAGTGCTTATGGTGACGGTATTTATAAATCAACTGATGGAGGAAAGACCTTCCAGCATATGGGGCTCGAATCAACCCATCAAATTGCAGAGATTGCAACGCATCCATCTAATCCCGACATAGCATATATAGCGGCAGTTGGCCATTTATGGGGTTACAGTGGAGGAAGAGGCCTCTTCAAAACTACGGATGGTGGTGCAACCTGGCAAAAGTTGAGCAACGGCTTGCCGGATGATGGAAAAACCGGTTGCACAGAAATTATCATGCATCCTGAAAACCCCAATATCCTTTTTGCAGGTTTCTATCAACGTCTCAGACAACCGGCCAGTTTTGTAAGCGGTGGGGAGAATGGAGGTCTTTTTAAATCTACTGATGCCGGTGATTCATGGCAAAGGGTGACCAATGGATTAGCTGAAGGTAGTAGCGGCATGATTGACATATCCATTCATAAAGCTAATCCTGATATTATGGTAATGGCCTACGAAGCGGATGAGAACATTCCGGAAGGAAAGGCTGGTTCAGGAGTATACCGAAGTGATGATGGCGGTGAAAGCTGGAAATTTCTTTTGAAACATGCTGTTCGCCCCTTTTATCATGGTCAGGTTCAAATCGATCCGGTTGATCCCAACAATATCTATGTGGTTTCTCGTGGATTTAGAATCTCATTAGACGGGGGGGAAACATTTGGACTTAAAAGCTGGAATGCCGCTGGCGGGGATGATCATGACATGTGGATTGCACCTTATGATAATAAATTCATGTATTTGGCTACCGATCAAGGTGCTAAACTGAGTGTGGACGGAGGTTTGAATTGGCTATCATTCGATAATATGGCCATTGGGCAGTACTACGCCATTGGTGTTGATATGAGAGACCCCTATTATGTAATCGGGGGTTTACAAGATAATGGTCTTTGGATGACACCGAGCAATAGCAGGGAAAGCAGAGGCATATTGAATCAGCACACTACCCATGTTGGAGAAGGGGATGGCTTCCATGCACAGATTGATTGGTTAGACTGGAAGACACTGTACCTTGTCAATCATGTTGGCTTTGCGGCGAGAGAGAATTTGATTACCCGGGAATACAAATACATTACACCAACACCTGAGACCATTGTCAATTTTGAAGAATGGGTAGACTACGATTTTGACGAAACAGCCACTTTCTATACAATCTATCCAGGTGAACATTGGTTTTTTCGCGAGCGACCGGAAAGGCCATTATTACCGCCTCAATTTCGTTTCAATTGGAGCAGTCCACTGGTTATGTCACCAAATAATCCTCACAACATATATTTCGGAGGAAACCATTTATTCAAATCAGTTGACAGGGGTGACACCTGGCGAATAATTAGCCCTGACTTAACCACAAATGATCCAAAGCTGAGAAACACTTCAAAGGGTGGGGGCCTAACTAACTCCAACACAGGAGGTGAAAATCACTTTAACATCATTACCATTAGTATCTCTCCATTCGATGAAGATATCATATGGGTAGGAACAGATGATGGCTTAGTTCATGTGACTACAAATGGTGGCAATACATGGACCAATGTGAAAGCAAATTTTTCGGGTGTTCCTGATAAAATTTGGGTGAGCAGAATAGAAGCTGGTCATCATGACAAAAATGTGGCCTTTGTGACTTTTGATAATCACAGATATGATGATAACAAACCCTATGTGTTTAAAACATCTGATTTAGGAAAGTCCTGGCAAAACATTACGGGAAATTTATCTGAAAAATATTCCGCATATGTTATTCGTGAGGATTATGTAAATCCCAACCTGTTATTTGTGGGAACTGAGGAAACGGTCAATGTTTCGTTAGACGCCGGTAAATCTTGGACAAATTTGAGAAAGGATTTGCCAACCGTTGCCATTCATGACCTGGTAATCCATCCAAGAGAGGGAGACCTGGTGGCTGGGACACATGGTCGAAGCTTATGGATCATGGATGATATTAGTTCACTGCGACAATATTCTAATGAAATCAGGTCTAAAGAACTTCACCTATTCAAACCTAAGCGAGCGACAAATTGGCGATCAATCTTCACTGGCCGAAAGCAACCTGCCTTTATTTTCAAAGGTGAGAATCCACCGAAGGGTGCGATAATAGACTTCTATACAAAAGTTGACGCGGATGATAGTGCCACAGTCACGGTCAGTGAAATCTTCGGTGACAGATCCTACAGTTGGAAGACCTCGGTGCGAAGTGGCATTAATCGAACACTTTGGAATCTTGAGTTAGACCTTACCCCTGATGACGTGCGATCATATAAGCAACAGCAGTCCGATGTAATCGCAAAACTAGAACGTCGAGTGCAGCGAAAGGATCTGAAACAAAAATTAAGTGAAATTTCTAAAGACTTGTCTAAAGCCTCATCTCTGAAAGATATTACGGCTGTGAGACGACAGATATTGTTGGATTTTACAGCATATGCGGGGGGTAAATCCTTTTTCGGGGAGAAACAATACGATACGGTTTTGGCCTCTGCTGGTTGGTATAGTGTGGAATTAAATGTGAATGATAAAATTACCAGGGAAGTATTAGAGCTGAGAGATGATCCACTATTGGAGAATTAATTTCCATAAGCACAAGTGAACGTTTCACTGAACACTTGCGTCAGGAACGGCCCTCTTTAAAAATGGTCGTCACTGGCGCAAGTCTTCCAGACAAGCTAAAGCGTGGGCATGACTTGTGTCCAATACCAATAACCCATATTAATGATAGGGTTGATCATATGTAAGTCATTTTGTAAATAACTGAAAGTTATAAACTTTATTTTTATGTTTGAAGTGTGAGCAGGAAGTACAAAATCAGAGATCAGGATAAACTATATTTTATAACCTTTGCAGTAGTTTATTGGATCGATGTGTTTACAAGAAGGGTTTACAAAGACCTACTT
>JAJCYL010000621.1 GCA_029262955.1 Cytophagales bacterium
ATCAGGGCAAAAATGGGTAGCAGAGCTTCAACGATAGCGAACATTGGGAGAATTTGATCGCTAAATTAAATTTTAATGTCGAAGAGCTGCCTAAATTCTATCCCCATCTCAAGAATAAAGGGAGCGTACCGCATGGAATAATCCACTGTGATTGGATTGTTTAAAACTGCGTCTCGGTTCTCCTGAACGACTTTAGTAAACTTAGCATATTCACTTAGGGAGACGATAAACGGATGCTTACCTCCGGAGAATCAAAATTGAATCCTATGCCGGTTGGGTACATTGTGATTAAGCACACAAATTCCATTTTATTCTGAAATGATTAGATTAGAGATTAATCACGATGTAATAGCATGCTTGACCTACTCATTGTATTGGCATTTATTGCTTATGCCATTTACTCCGGTTTTCAGTCCAAAGATGAAGCCAGCAAAAACCTCGAAGAATACTTCCTGGCCGGCAAAACTCTCAAGGGGTGGAAAGCAGGTGTCAGTATGGCTGCGACGCAATTCGCTGCCGACACTCCTCTACTGGTAACCGGATTAATTGCAACTGGAGGAATATTTCTGATCTGGCGGCTGTGGATATTTGGATTAGCATTTCTACTCATGACCTTTTTGTTTGCCACTAAATGGAGAAGATCAGGAGTAATTACGGATGCAGAATTAGCGGAGATAAGATACAGTGGTAAAGGGGTCACCACTTTACGAGTGTTAAAAGCTATCTACTATGGAACAGTAATCAATTGTACTGTAATGGCCATGGTGCTGGTGGCAGCTATGAGAATAGCAGAAGTCTTTTTACCGTGGAATGAATGGTTACCTGTTGGCCTCTATGAGATGTTCTATGACATCATTGCCTCTACTGGATTAACTGTTGGCGGCTCCGCGGTTGATCCAATCTTAACGACCACCAATAACCTGATCAGTATCTTTATCATTCTTGGTTTTACAACCTTGTATTCGACTACTGGAGGTTTGCGCAGTGTGGTTGCTACTGACGTTACGCAGTTTGGTTTTGCTATGGTGGGCACAATGTGCTATGCGGGTTATGTTCTTTATGAAGCTGGTGGCTTCGGGAGCATTGCCGACAAAATGGAGTCATTATATGGGTCGGCAGGATCAGCGGAAATGCTTTCCTTTTCTCCTGGAATTGGAGAGGCACTAATGCCCTTCTTGATGATACTTGGATTGCAGTGGTTTTTCCAAATGAATAGTGACGGTACGGGTTATCTGGCTCAACGCATGATGGCTTGTAAAAGCGATCGTGATGCTAAAATCGCTGGCATCACTTTCACCTGGCTACAAATCCTTGTTCGTAGTTTAATCTGGTTGATTATAGGTGTAGGACTTTTAGTGCTCTACCCATTTGATGCTACTTCAGCCATGGGAGATAGTTTTACAGCTAGTCGAGAAATGCTTTTTGTAACCGGGATAAATGACTTGTTACCTCCAGGAATAAAAGGAATAATGCTGACCGGTTTGCTCGGTGCTTTGGCTTCCACACTTGACACCCACCTCAACTGGGGATCCAGTTACTGGAGTAATGACATTTATGGTGACCTGGTTTGCAAGAAATGGCTAAAGAAGAAAGCCAAAAGTTCTGATCTGGTATGGGTGGCGAGATTCTCCAATCTGCTTATTCTAATTATCGCTTTGGCGATTATGTTCAACCTGGGCTCCATACAGCAAGCCTGGACATTAAGCTTACTTTTTGGTGCCGGAATGGGATCAGTACTCGTATTAAGGTGGATTTGGGAACGCATTAATTTGTTTTCAGAAATATTCGCTATCCTGACCTCATTAATCTGCGCCCCTATTATATTGTATTTTGTGAGCGAAGATTGGCTCCAATTGCTGCTTATGGCAACCATAACTACTGTTATTGCTATAGGTGTAACTTACTTCACACCCTCAACCTCAGATGACCAATTAGATGCGTTTTATAAGAGAATCAGACCCTCCGGGTTCTGGGGCAAAACCGCTGCAAGATCGGATGACACTATTTCGCCACTAACAAAACTGAAAAAGTCTCTTTATCAAACTGCAATTACCGGTGTTTCACTTTTCTCCTTATTAGTTGGGTTTGGTAAGATGATGTTCAGACCATCAGATGAAGGAATTTGGTTGAGCCTGGTTTTAGTCGCCATTGGGTTAGCGCTCATTCCTATTTGGTATAAGCAGTTAAATGAAGATGTGTAGAAGGATTAATCATACTTCCTTCAGATTCTAACTTTTAATCATTACCTCCTTAAATTTGACTCCGGTTTTTACCTATTATCAATGCATAGATTCACTTTGTTGCCACTCCTTTCACTTTTGCTTTTTGATTGCCAGGTAGCTTTTTCACAAAATTCAGATACGACTGCCGTTGATATTTTAAAACAAACTATCAAAAGTACTCGGGATATTAAAACGATCTCTTACACCATTACCAAAACAGAGCGCATAGATGGAGATTTAGTCAAGCAGATCACATTTTCGAAAGTAAGTAGGAACCCGTTAAAAGTCTATCTGAGGCAGAAATATCCCAAAGATGGTATGGAGGTACTGTTCACAGGAGGCGAAAAAGCTTTGATCAATCCCAATGGTTTTCCCTGGTTCAACCTTAGGTTGTCTCCACTTGGAAACCTGGTCAGGGAAAATCAACATCATACAATACTGGAATCAGGTTATGATCACGTCATCAACGTCTTTGAACACATAATTAATAAATACGACTCAGTTGTTTATTCGATGCTGTCTATAGAAAAAGACACTATTTGGGATAGTCAGGAAGTTTGGAAGATTCAATTCAAAAACACTTCTTACAAGGTGAGCAACTATACCATGAAAAAAGGGGAAACAGTCATGCAGGTGGCAAGACGGGACATGATCAGCGAGTATTGGTTACTTGAACAAAATGAGTCACTCAAGTCGTTTAATGATGAACGTCCAGGTGAGGTTATCAAACTACCCAGCGATTATGCACCTTCTATGGAATTATATGTTGATAAGGTCCGTTTGATTCCTATGGTAATGAAAGTCTACGATCAAAACGGACTGTTTGAAAATTATTCCTACTCCGGTGTCACGATTAACCCGGCAATTAAAGATATGGAATTTGACAGGCATTATGAAGAATATGGATTTTAGAAAGATCAATTTATAAAAAGAAAAAGAACAAAGACTTAGGTAATCCACTTGAAACCCTTCGCTGGTAGACCAATACAATCACGCATCTTTTATTCTCTTGCTTTTATAAAGTTTTAATCAATTTTCGGCTCCCATCCCGGCTCATATTCTCTGCCCCACATCTTCATGGCGTAGTCATTGCCAATTATCTTACCATTTTGATTGTTAATGGTCAAGGGTGTATCCAACTTTTGCGCAATATTGCCCAGGTGACACATCAAATTACTTTTATTAATATCATCAACCGGTGAATTCAATTGCTCGCCTGACTTAATCGCATTGAAAAAGTTGTTCATATGGTAGGTCACCAAAGGTCCTGCACCTACTAAACCGGTGGTTTCGGATAGTGCGGCTTCCTTCATTTCCTTAATCACATTACCCTTGGGATCATAGGCAAAATATCCGTTGCGATCAAATAGTATGCTGCCTTTATTGCCATATATAATTGAGCCCCTTCCACGTTCGTACTGGAGCAAACCATTACAGCTATGTCCTTCCCAGGTGATAGACTTGTCTCCTTCGTATTCATAAGTAACCGTTTGGGTATCATAAAACTCCCAATCATCGTCAAAGAAGAATCTACCTCCTGAAGAAAGTACCTTGGTAGGATGGTCAACACCTAGCGCCCAACGACAAACATCCAATTCATGAAGGCCATTATTGTTTACTTCACCGGTACCCCAGTGCCAGAACCAATGCCAATCATAGTGCACATAGTTATCCTTGTAATCTCTTCTTGGCGCCGGTCCCTGCCACAGGTCCCAATCCAGCCAGTCTGGTACAGGCACTACCTTTCCTTTACCAATAGATTCGCGGCTATTGGCATACCAACATTTAGCTGAATAAACATCTCCAATAATTCCATCCCGAATGTCCTTGACAGCCTGAATTGAAGTTGGTGCTGAACGTTGTTGGTTTCCGACTTGCATGACCTTACCATACTTCTTCTGAGCAGCCACCAGTAGATCTCCTTCCCTTGGATTGTGGCTTAAGGGTTTTTCAACATACACATGTTTGTCACCTTGCATGGCCCAAATGGCGAAAGTGGTATGCGTGTGATCGGGTGAGGAAATGAAGACTGCATCGATGTCCTTGTTCTCCACAACCTTTCGGAAATCCCTTTCTCCTACGGGTTTACTCTTTTGAACCTTTGAGACCTGGGAAATCCTTTCATTCAGAATGTCTGAGGCAACATCGCATATCACCGCAATATTAGTATCCTTAATTCCGGAAACACTACCAATCAAGCCCTTGCCTCTGCTTCTCACCCCTGTCATGGCCACGTTAATCCGCTCATTAGCCCCAACAATTCGGCTGTAACTTAGGGCTGAAGATGCCATGGACAATCCAATTGCCGATAATGCTGATTTCTTTACAAATGATCGCCTGGATTTCTTTATCATAATTCTCTGATTTTAATATTCCTGAAACTAACCTCATTCCCATGATCCTGAAGTAAGATATGTCCTGCGGGCCACTGTCCGAAGTTTTCCCATTTGGCATATTTACTATAGGCTACAAGTGCTTTAAACATTTGAGAATGTCTATCGTATTCTACAGCCTTCTCATTATTCAGCCAATGTTCAACCTTTCCATTTCTTGAAACGATACGGGCATTATTCCAAATTCCAACTCCCTTAAACTGTTTGCCTCTACCCGGAATTGAGAGGTTATCTGCTTTGATCAGGTCATACAAGGAGGCCACCTTTCGATTACCATTCACTCCCATCTTGGCATCAGGGTGCTTTTCGTCATCCAGTATCTGGAACTCACAGCCAATAGCCGAACCTTCACCCTGGTTCAAATTAGGATCCACGAAGTATTTAATACCACTGTTGGCACCTTCGGTTATCTTAAACTCAACTTCCAGTTCAAAATTGCTGTAGGTATCAGTGGTAACAATGTCCCCAGGCCCGGCAGACTCTTTACCATCCGTTGCTTCTATGGTCAATACACCGTCTTTCATCGTCCAGCCATTCTCTGGAAAATCGTTACGCTTAACACCTCTCCAACCTTTAGGGGTCTTACCGTCCCATAATAACCGCCATCCATGCTTGACTTCCCAATCGGTAAGTTGATTGACCAGATAGCTAATTTCAGGAACATCAGGATCCTTTGGCCAACTGTAGCCATTTAAACCTGAAGTGGCGATCTTGACATTTCTCCATTTAGCTTGAACACCTTCGAGTGCTTTATTTTGACCAATACTATGTACCTGTAAACCAATAAATCCTTCTGAAGTTTGATCATCTACCAGACGTGCACAGTGAATTCCATTAATCCAGGTATTGATGGTGTGGCCGATTGCCTCGACATGAAATTTATTCCAACTGGCCATTTTAAAAGCATCCTTGGCCTTAGGGTTTCTTGAGATTGGATACATCCATAATCGGCGTTGTTCATCATAAATACCACCACTGAATTTTCTTTCCGATGGATCAATCTCTACCTGGTATCCATAAGCTACTCCATTTCGATATTCCTGTTTGCTATTGCTCCTGATCAAAACACCAGAGTTCATATCATTGTCGAGAAACATTTCAAACTCCAGAACAAAGTCGGAATACCTCTCTTTGGTTGTCAAAAAAGTATTGGGTGAATCAGGAACCGCTGTACCAACAATAGCACCACCCTTTAACTCATACCCGGCCGTTCCGCCAACTGAAGTCCAATTGTTTAGGTCCTTACCAATAAGATCTTTCCACTGACCATAGGTGGAAATGGGCGCTAATAAGAAACAAAGAAGTAGTATTCTGATCATAGGTCGAAAAATTGAGGTAACCATAAGCTTAATTCAGGAACAAAAGTTACAATTAATAAAACAATAATTAACACCAAAAACAAGGGTAACATTGGGCGCAATACCTCCTGTAGTTTTACCTGAGCCACTGAAACTCCAACAAATAAAATTGAACCTACTGGCGGCGTACACAATCCAATGCATAAATTCATCACCATAATTATCCCAAAATGAATTGGATCAATTCCCAAGTTAGTGACTACTGGTAAAAAAATCGGAGTGAAAATTAAAACAGCCGGCGTGATATCCATAAAAACACCAACCATTAACAGAATTACATTGATTATCAGGAGAATGACAACCTTGTTATCACTCAACCCCAATAGCGTAGCACTTACATCCTGGGGTATATTCTCAAAGGACAATACCCAACTCATAGCCATCGATGTGCTCACCAGGATGAGTACAATTGACGTAGTTTTCACGGTATCCATGAAGATATCAGATAAGTGCTCCACTTTTACTTCCTTGTATATAACCATACTTAATATTAAAGTGTAAATAACCGCAATAGCTGATGCCTCTGTCGCGGTGAATATTCCGGCAATAATTCCTCCCATCACCAGGATCAAAAGGAACAAACTTGGTATGGCTTGAAGAAATGTACGAAATATCTCAGAAAGTTGGGTTCGTTCTGACCTGGGCAATCTCATCTTAATCGCCCAAAAAACACTCACTAAAATTAGACCTAATCCCATGAGAAATCCCGGAATGTAGCCAGCCACAAATAACGCTGTTATTGAAGCACCCCCACTGGCCAGACTATAAACAATAAGCACATTACTGGGTGGAATAATCAGGCCTGTCGTACTAGCTGTGATATTGATAGCCGCACTATGGGGTCTAGGGAAGCCTTCCTTTACCATACGAGGGATCATGAAACCACCAATGGCAGAAGCTGCAGCTACTGCACTACCTGAGATAGCTCCGAAGAGCATACAAGCCAGTACATTCACATAAGCAAGTCCTCCCGGAAAGACACCGATCAGGGCCTTTGCAAAGTTGATCAATTTGGTTGCTACTCCTCCTTTATTCATCAATTGACCGGCCATAATAAAGAATGGAATGGCCAATAAAGAAAAACTATCAAGGCTGGTAACCATTCGCTGTGCCATGGTTGTCAGGGCTGTCAGAGAATCCATACCCATCAGCAAGGTCACTAAGCCTGCCAGGCCAATACTAAAAGCAATTGGCACCCCGATCGATAGCAATAGCAAAAAAACTAAGATCAAAACCCAGGCTTCCATCTAATCTTCTGTCATTTTAGGATGAATAATTTGAACGACGGAATAAAATACAATTAATAGTCCACTAATTGGCAGGGCAAGGTATACATAGCCAATGGGCACCCGAAGTGAGGGGGATAGTTGATTCAAATCCAATATGATTGCCACCAGTCGAGACCCTCCAATAACCATAACCGTTAAAGCAAATATAGCGGTAACTAACCCTACTAGCCTATCAATTTGACTAATACCGAGTTTTTTAGAGAGCATATCAATGGCAATGTGTAACCGCTTTCCCGTTAGAAAAGCTGCCCCAAGGAAGGCTACCCAAATAAGGAGATACCTGGCCAATTCGTCAGTAAAAGAACTTGGATCACTTAATACATATCTTGAGAATACCTGCCAAACAACATCCAACAATAAAAGAGCCATAAGAACGATTAATACCACCCTCAATACCTGGTCAATTTTGGATTTAATGCTATTTAACATCTTGAACTTGATGATAAAGTTGCTTCAATCTTTCACTGTCTAACAAATCACCAAGAATGGCCTTAGACTCCTCCTGAAAAAGTCGTTTGTCAGGTCTGATTATTTCAACACCCGCTACCCTGACTGCTTCCAGTGCCTCTTCTTCCGACTTTTTCCACAACTCCTTTTGATATGCATACGATTCTCTGGCAGATTGCTGCAACCAACCTCTCTCCTCCTCATTCAATTTCTTCCAGGTATGTTCACTTATCAGGAGCATGTCTGGTACACCCGTGTGCTCATCAAGGATATAATATTTGCATACTTCGTAATGGCCAGTGAGATAAAAACTCGGCGGATTGTTTTCTGCTCCATCAACAACTCCCTGTTGAAGCGCAGTATAAAGTTCCCCAAATGGAATTGGTGTCGCTGCTGCACCAAAATTATTTACCATCTGGATGGCAGTATTACTTGATTGAACACGGATTTTCAGCCCTTTAAGGTCCTCAGGTTTATCTACCCTTCGATCCTTAGTATAGAAACTTCTTTTTCCTGCATCATAAAAAGACAGCCCTCGAAAAAGATAGGGTGAACTACTTGCCAATAGAGCATCCCCAATAGGCCCGTCAAAAACCTTTGCCATGTGATCATCAGATCTAAACAGATATGGGATGCTGAGTAGTTTTATCTCAGGAGCAAAATTCTCAACTACAGCTGCTGAGGCCTTCGAGAGATCAATCGAACCAATTTGTAAAAGCTCCAATAACTCCCGCTCTGAGCCCAGCTGCTGATTGGGGTAAATGCGCATGGTCATTTTTCCCCCCGAATGATGTTCCAATCGGTCACTCATTAACTCCATCGCTTTGTGCACTGAATGATTGACATCAAGACCATGGGCCAACTTCAGTTCACGATTTGTATGTTTAGAACCGCAGCTGATTGTTATCAGACTTAGGATTAAAAGGGAGATTTTCATTAGAAGTTGAAATATTCTTTTGCGTTGTAATAGCAAATATTTTTTACCGTTTGGCCTACTAACTCCATGTCATTTGGCATCAGGCCCTTTTCAATATCATTTCCCAGTAAGTTGCATAATAATCGTCTGAAATACTCATGACGGGGAAAGGACAGGAAACTTCTCGAGTCGGTGAGCATACCTACAAAACAGCTTAACAAACCAATATTTGACAAGGTGTTGAGCTGCTTTTCCATACCATCCAATTGATCAAGGTACCACCAACCAGATCCGAACTGCATTTTGCCCTTGATACTGCCATCATTATAATTCCCCATCATGGCCGCAATGACTTCATTATCGGCCGGATTGAGATTATAGACGATGGTTTTCGCTAATTGATCGGTACTGTCAAGGGTATCAAGAAACTTGAAAAGACCCATGGCTTGAGGGAAGTCACCGATAGAATCGAAACCGGTATCAGGTCCCAATTCGCTTAGCATGCGTTGATTTGTATTGCGCAAAGCCCCCAAATGAAACTGCTGGGTCCATCCTTTTGCATGATCCATTTTTGCCAATTCTATCAAAAGAGCGTACCTGATTCTACTCGCTTGTTTTGGACTTAACTCCTGACCGGACCTGAGTCGCTCGAATATTTTATTAATCTTCTTCTCCGTAAAAGATGCAACATCAATTGAGCTAAGTCCATGATCGGATAACCTACAGCCCATTTTATGAAAGAAGTCATGTCGACTTTTTAGCACATCGAGATAGTCCTCGTAAGTTTTGATCTCTTTGTTGGAGATTTTGGTGAGTCTGTCAACGTATTGGTTAAACTTTACAGCATTCTCTACGGCCATGGCTGCATCAGGCCTAAAGGTCGGGAGTACTTTGATCTCAAAACCTTCGGTTCCAAGCCGCTGGTGATGGCTCAAGTCATTGGTTGGATCATCGGTGGTACAAATAACTTCTACCTTCATTTTATTCAACAGCCCTCTTACCGAAAATCCGTTCTGTTGGAGCGAAGACCTTGTTTGGCTATAAATTGATGGAGCGCTGGTACCGCTCAACAGTTCATTAATTCCAAAATATCGATTCAACTCAAGATGAGTCCAGTGATACAATGGATTCCTTAATGTGTGTGGAACCGTATTTGCCCATTTATAAAATTTCTCTTCATCCGAAGCGCTTCCGGTTATGTATTTTTCATTAATTCCAAAGGCCCGCATGGCCCGCCATTTATAGTGATCACCTGCCAACCATACCTGGCTAATATTCTCAAAGGTTCTATCATTTGCTATTTCCTTGGGAGGTAAATGATTATGATAATCAATAATAGGTAGGTCTTTGGCGTAATCATGGTATAGCGTTTCTGCACTTTTTGATTCCAGTAAAAAATCGTCCGCTAAGAATTGCTTCATGATAATGGGATATTATGTCAGACCTCAAATTAACCCCAAGTGTTCAAAATTTTATGAGATCTGACAATAATCGAAGATTCATCTCACCCACTTAGTACTAAAAGATTCCGAGTTGACTAAAAATTCCATTACATTGATCGGCATTGATTATCTGATTAGACATTGTTGTATGAGCCTGAAACAAATAAAAAACCTCGCTTTCTTATATATTGTATGTTTTGTTCAATCACCAGTTGCTGCTCAAGAACTGAGCAAAGAAAAACAACAGGTACTTAATGAAATGGATAAAGCCATGGAAACATATTCGGCAATTGCCCAACAGATCTGGGAAAATGCAGAATTGGGATTCATGGAAAACAAAAGTGCACAACTCCTCCAAGACCGATTAAGGGCTGAGGGTTTTAAGGTGACCGTGGGATCTGCAGGTATGCCAACTGCATTTGTAGCTGAATATGGCAAAGGAAAACCCATAATCGCCCTACTGGCTGAATACGATGCACTGCCAGACATGTCTCAAAGGGCCATTCCAAGCAGGGAGATAGATCCGGCTCGAACAGCCGGCCATGCTTGTGGACACCATATGTTCGGAGCAGGATCACTCGCCGCGGCTATCCATACAAAACACTGGCTGGTGAAAACTGGTAGTTCCGGCACTATTAGACTTTATGGAACTCCAGCAGAAGAAGGTGGTGGAGGGAAAGTTTATATGACCAGGGCCGGTTTGTTTGATGATGTTGATGGCGTATTGTCCTGGCATCCAAGTGATAAAAATACATCAAATGCAAGCTCAACACTAGCCGCCATTTCGGCCAGATTTGCGTTCAAAGGAGTAGCTGCACATGCATCAGCGGGACCGTGGCGTGGACGCAGTGCGTTGGATGGTGTTGAAGCCATGAATTATATGGTCAACTTAATGAGAGAACATGTTACCCCGGCAACCAGAATTCATTATGCCATAACCAATGGTTCAAAAGCTGCCAATATCGTACCTGCGGCTGCCGAGGTGTCTTATGTTGTACGCCATCCCGACATGGAAGAATGCAAAGATCTCTTTAAACGCGTGATCCAAGCTGCCAGGGCTGGAGCGATGGGTACTGATACGGAAATGACTTATGAGATAGAAACCGGCTATTTTAATAAAATGCCCAATAAGATATTAGCAGAAATGATGCATAAAAATCTCAGCATTGTCGGTGGAGTTAATTATACAGAGGATGAACGAAAATTTGCTACTGACATTATGAAAAGCTATCCTTCAGATGACCTTACACCTGAATCCGCTCAAAAGGTTGAAACTTTTGAAGTTATAGAAATTGGAATGGGAGGCTCAACAGATGTGGGAGATATCAGTTGGGTACGACCAACCGCGGGCTTGAGAACAGCAACCTGGGTCCCTGGCACTGTAGCCCACAGTTGGCAAGCAGTTGCCGCAGGGGGCACCTCCATTGGCCACAAAGGCATGATGGTGGCGGCTAAGACAATGACCTTAACTGCGATAGACCTTTATAAACAACCAGGTAAATTAGTTGAAGCAGAAAAGGAGTTACAAGAACGAAGGGGTGCCGATTTCAAGTATGAAGCCCTTCTTGGAGATCGCGAGCCTCCATTGGATTATAGGAAGGGTATTGAGTAGGCATTCCAACCCTTGTTAACCGTCATCGCGAACGAAGTGAAGCGATCCACCTTAAAATAGATTGCTTCACTCCGTTCACAATGACGCGTTAGGAAGCTTCATATAATAGGCCCACCGCTGGTCATAAATGAAAGGTCATAACCGTAAACTGCCAATAATTTTAGGGCATGGTAAGAGTGATTGTGGCGATTATATTCTGCTTCGTCGCTGGTGAATTATTGGCTCAAAAGGATTCCTATCGCATCAAAAAAGCAATAGGAACAATAAACCTGGATGGAAATTTAGACGAGGATTCCTGGAAAATGGCCCAGGTAGCCGCAGAATTCACCCAATACTTCCCCTTCGATACACTAAAGGCCAATTCTCAAACTGAAGTTCGGATGACTTACGATGATCAGTTCGTCTACTTTTCCGCTAAATTATATAACCTTGAGAATGACCGCCAATATGTTACACCTTCTCTACGTAGGGATTATCGGGGTGAAGCCAATGATGGTGTTACTTTAATAATCGATCCCTTCCAGGACAATACCAATGCTTTCTTTTTTGGAATAAATCCCTTCGGAGTTAGGAGAGAAGGCTTACTATCCAATGGTGGTAGTCGGGGTGATGACCTGGACTTGAGTTGGGACAATAAGTGGTACGGAGAATCAATTCAACATGAAGGATATTGGATTACAGAAGTGGCAATACCTTTTAAGACATTACGCTTCACTGAGGGCAGTACAAAATGGAATGTTAATTTTTACCGCGTTGATTCTGAAAACAGTGAGCGGTCTACCTGGACACCCATTCCGCGGAACTTCAGCATCATATCTCTGGCTTTTATGCAGGAATTGATCTGGGATGAACCATTGAAAAAACCTGGTTCCAATATATCTCTCATCCCTTATGTGCTTTCAGGAGTTAATAGAAATTTTGAAAACACCGATCAAACAAGTGCCGACGTAGATCTGGAGGTTGGTGGTGATGTAAAAATTGCTGTTACTCCGTCATTGAATTTAGATCTAACCATCAATCCGGATTTTTCACAAGTAGAGGTGGATGAGCAAGTAACCAATCTTGATCGTTTTGAAATCTTCTTTCCAGAAAAACGTCAATTTTTCCTGGAGAATGCAGACCTCTTTTCTGACTTTGGTCATCCCTTTCTGGCCAAGCCATTCTTTTCCCGTCGAATTGGTGTGGCCCGTGATTCTTCCACCGGTCAGAATTTGCAGAACAGAATACATTATGGAGCCAGACTGAGTGGCAAGCTAGATAACAATTGGCGCATTGGATTTCTTAATATGCAAGCGGCCAAGGATGATAAAATCAATCTACCCGCATTGAATTACACCGTGGCCTCTATACGACGGAAAGTTCTGGACCGCTCTAATGTTGGACTTATTTTCATTAATCGTCAAAATTTCGAGAATCCAGAGGGTGATTTTGCTTTTGGCTCAACTGAATATAATCGTGTCATCGGGGCCGAGTTCAATTTTCTGTCTGCTGATGGTAAATGGAATAGTCGCAACTACTTCCATAAGTCATTCGACGATGGAGCTAATGATCAATCTTTTGCTTTTGGAGATTGGTTAGGCTATGAATCCAGAAAACTCAGATTTAACTGGTCACATATCTTTATTGGTGATAACTATAGCCCCGACGTTGGATTCGCTCCCCGTAATGGCATTTTTAGGATTAATCCAGATATCGGATGGAAATTTTGGACCAAATCAGGATATCTCGTATTCCATGGACCTGGTTTTGACGCCGAACCCATCTGGACAAGCGACCGGTTGGTCGACGATCGTCAGACATTAAAATATGAATTTAGGTTCAGAGACAATTCAACTTTTGATGTATCCTTAAATCATCGGTACTCTTATTTATTAAGTGATTT
This sequence comes from Cytophagales bacterium, assembly GCA_029262955.1. GTDB lineage: Bacteria > Bacteroidota > Bacteroidia > Cytophagales > Cyclobacteriaceae > JAJCYL01. Next base: position 13,562 of record JAJCYL010000621.1, read on the forward strand.
TGATCCGACTAGAACGGGTGGTCCGGAATTGGCAGCCGGGACTGAGTATCATTACAATGCCGTGGAGTACAACTATTCGTCTGATTTCAGGAAAAAGGTTGCGGTCATATTGAGTGGTTATTTCGGAGAATTTTTTGGTGGTCAGCGGCAAAATTTTCGCAGTGAAATCAATTTTCGATTCCAACCAATTGCAGCTATACGGATGACCGTCAATTATAATCGTTTGAGAATGCCTGACCCCGTCAATGATGCCAATCTATGGTTGGTGGGTCCCCGAGTTGACCTAACCATGACCAGAAAACTTTTCCTTACCTCCTTCTTCCAGTACAATAGCCAGATTGATAATATTAATATCAATACCAGGCTTCAATGGCGTTTTAAACCTGTTTCAGACCTCTTTATAGTTTATACCGATAATTACGGAACGGATACATTGGGAGACCAATTTGTCCGGAAAAAGAATAG
>JAJCYL010000622.1 GCA_029262955.1 Cytophagales bacterium
ACCAATCCGCAAAAGGCAATAGACAAAAGGGCAAATAACTCCCTATTAATTCTTCGCTTCAAACTTATTTTACTATTCATCTTACAACTACCAACGAAACTTTTTAATAGTGTTAAACTTGTTCGTAATAAGAAAATAAAACATTACTGCTTATTGTTTATTGGTTTTATCCCTCACCTCTTATCTTATCCTGTTTATGCTTTTATAAATTATAAGGCAAAAAAGGAATGGAATAATAGCAGACATTTAAAAAATGGCAGTGAGATGTACTTGTTTTACGATCGAAAATGAAACTTCGCCAATTCTTAATAGTTGAGCTAATTTGTCATTTATTGATTGTTTGCAAGTGAATTAAAATATATAGTTCGATCTTGTAATCTAACCATAAACGAGTAATTTTGTTACTCGTTTATGGTAATGTTAGATTCACTCATCACTTCTAAAACGCGTCTGAAGCTTCTTTTGAAGTTTTTTAGTAATGCGAATACGCAAAGTTACCTGCGCAGTTTGGCTGATGAATTTGGTGAGTCAACCAATTCTGTAAGAATCGAATTGAACAGGTTGTCCGATGCTGGATTTTTAAATAGCAGCCAGGAAGGAAATACTGTTGTCTACAAGGCAAATAAAAGACACCCACTTTTCCCTGAAATATCTGGAATAGTATCGAAATACCTCGGATTAGATAGCCTTATCGAAGAGGTAATCATGAAATTGGGTGACTTAAAGCAAGCCTGGGTGATTGGTGATTATGCCAAAGGGAAGGACAGTGGTTTAATTGACCTGGTATTAGTAGGAAAGATTGATGAGAATTTTCTTCAGACGCTGGTGCACAAAGCTGAGTCAATGATCCAACGAAAAATAAGAACACTAATCCTTCAGGAAAGTGAACTGTCATCTTTTGAGGATAAACTCCAATTGAACAAAGCAATAATTCTGTACAATAAAGAGTAATGATTGAAAAGCAGGATAAGAAAAAGTGGTACGTACTGTATACCAAATCTCGACAGGAAAAAGCGGTGGCAAGGAAGTTAGAGGAGATAGGAATTGAGGTTTACTGTCCTTTGAAAAGAACCAAACGAAAATGGTCTGATCGCTGGAAGTGGGTCGAAGCCCCTCTTTTTACTTCCTATTGTTTTGTGCGGATAGCAGAAGGAGAGCGAGACGATGTTTTTAGGATAGCAGGAGTAGTGCAATACATCTTTTGGTTAGGAAAGCCGGCGGAAGTTCGAGATAGAGAAATAGAACAAATCAAAATTTGGTTAAATGATTTTGATCATGAAACAATTGATTTAAAACCAATCCAGTCAGGTGATAAAGTCTTGATTGAATCGGGCCCTTTAATGGATCAAAGAGGCGAGATTGTGACACGTCAGGGTAGTCATCTGTTGTTAAAGCTGGAGAGTTTAGGCACCATCCTTTGGGTTGATGCCAGTAAGAATAAGCTGGAGAGGATTTCCAGCTAAAGGGATTGAAGGCGCATTATCGCCTCTTTTTTGGTATAACACTGGAGGTTCTAAGTTGGGACTGAAAAGGCGAAGCTGTGAGATTAGATGCAATGATTGCTATTTTTGGAAATTATGACTGAGATAAAAACATCCGAAACATCTAAAAAAGTTGAAGTTGAGACAATATCGACAAGGAATAGAATTTCATTTGACGATGAAATTTCCATAATTGATATTTTTTACTTGTTTTGGGAAAAAAGGAAGCTGGTTTATATTACTAGCGCAGTATTCTTAATTGTGGGAATTCTCATAGCAGCCACATCCCCTGTAGAATATCAAGCAAAGTCAAGAAAATTACTAGATGGGTCAGGTAGTGGATCAGAAGCTTCAATTGGGGCAATTAGTGGATTGGCAGGTTTAGCTGGCTTATCAATTCCAACTCAGACTAACTCAGGAAGCGCTCTTGGTCCGTCAATGTATCCTGAGATTGTAAGCAGTCAACCTTTCTTATTGGACCTTATGCAGGAGAAGTTTCATTTCCAGGAAATAGGAAAGGCACTGTCGCTTTTTGAATATTTCAATCGGGAAAAACGTACTCACATGTTCAAAGGAGTATTCAATTTCCTAAAAAGTATACCAGGTAGATTTTTCGCACTATTGGATAAGAATAAGGAATGGGATTTGTCGCAGGTTGGTGCACAAGTGCCTGATATAGGTAATGTTATCAGCGAAGATTCAGTTAAGATCGAAACAAATGCCAATGTTGTTTATCAACTTTCAGGCGCTCAAATGAATGCCATGGCTGAACTAACATCCCGAATAATGATTGAGACAGAGGAGGGTATCATTACATTATCAGTCACAATGCCAGAACCTTACGTAGGTGCTCAACTGAATAATATTGTATTTGATAAGATCATTGAATACGCCACGGCGTACAAAACTGATAAGGAAAGACAGAATTTGGAGTTTATTGAGGAACGATGTTTAGAAGCTGAAAGTCAGTTTAAAAAGTCACAAATTAATCTAGCCACTTTTAGAGATTCAAATCGTGGAATTATAGCTGAGTTGGCAAAAACACAAGAGGAGCTTCTAGTTGCTGAGTTTAATATGAATTTTGATATTTACAAATCACTCGCTCAGCAACGGGAAAAGGCCAAATTTGAGCTAAAGAAAACAACTCCCCTATTTTCTGAGTTCGAACCGGTAACAATACCTCATGGGAAGTCCGAACCCAATATTCCCAAAATTATGTTAATACATCTGGTGTTGGGAATTGCAATGGGAGGATTGTTAATTTTTGCAGTTTTAGTCAACACATATCGGCGGGAGATCTTCAAACGAAATTGAAAATTATCCACAATACAAATTTACATGAATTCTGTAAGTGAGGACTACTGGGACTTAGAGATTAGTTCTAAGCAATCCCTGTTTGATCTCAAGTTGCGTGACATTTGGAGGTATAGAGATTTGCTGCAAATGTTCGTATTGAGAGATTTTAAGGCCTTTTATAAACAGACCATTTTAGGCCCTGTCTGGTTTTTTATCCAACCATTGTTCACCATGGGGGTTTACATTTTCGTATTCGGAAATCTTGCCGGATTGTCAACAGACGGTATCCCCCAACCTTTATTTTACTTGGCTGGAATTATCTGTTGGACCTATTTTTCGGATTGTCTTCTAAAGACTTCAAATGTTTTTAGACAAGAGGGAGCGATTTTGGGAAAAGTGTATTTTCCGAGAGTGATTATGCCACTTAGCCTTATATTTTCCAACTTAATAAGATTTATTGTCCAATTAGTCTTGTTTCTTTTGGCTATTTCCTATTTCGTAATTCAGGGAACAACACTGACATTGTCACTATACTTGTGGCTGTTTCCGATCTTGATTCTATGCCTTGCTTTACAAGGACTTGGTTTGGGTATGATCGTGTCAGCTTTAACTACCAAATATCGGGACGTGGCGCTTTTATTAGGTTTTGGGGTCCAACTATTGATGTACAGCACAACGGTGGTTTATCCTCTTAGTAGCCTGAACGGCAATATTCAAACGATCATTGGCCTGAATCCCATTACACTTGTTATTGAAGGTGTTCGTAAGGGGTTCTTTAATCAAGGGCTATTTGACCTCTATAGTTTGGTCTATTTACTCTTTAGCACATTAATTGTTCTGATCTTAGGGCTAATAATTTTCAATAAGGTTGAAAGACATTTTGTAGATACGATCTGATGGGACTGGCTGTTAAAGTTGAAAATGTATCAAAAGCTTACCAGTTAGGGCAATTCAACACAGGTGCCCTTTCTCAGGATTTAGAGCGATGGTGGGCGTTAGTGAGGGGCAAAGAAGATCCTTTTCTCAAAATTGGTGAAACAAATGATCGGTCCGTCAAAGGTTCTTCAAATATCGTTTGGAGTTTGAAAGACATCAATTTGGAAATTGAGCAGGGTGGAGCAGTGGGAATTATCGGAAAAAATGGAGCTGGTAAAAGTACTCTGCTAAAAATATTAAGTAGAGTCACATCACCGACTTCCGGCATCATTAGGGTGAAAGGGCGAATGGCCAGTTTGCTAGAAGTTGGAACGGGTTTTCATCCTGAGCTAACCGGAAGGGAGAACATATTCTTGAACGGGGCTATTCTTGGAATGCGAAAGAGGGAGATAAAAAAGCAATTTGATGAGATTGTTGATTTCGCTGGAATAGAAAGGTATATCGATACACCAGTCAAGCGTTATTCTTCCGGAATGTATGTTAGACTTGCTTTTGCTGTTGCTGCTCATCTCGAATCCGAAATACTGATAGTTGATGAAGTATTGGCCGTGGGCGATGCTGAGTTTCAGAAAAAATGTTTGGGGAAGATGGGGAATATTAGCAGGGGTGAGGGAAAGACTGTCTTATTTGTCAGTCACAATATGAATTCAGTTGCGAATCTATGTAAAAGATCAATAGTGCTGGATAGAGGGATGATTTCAATGACTGGAGATACACAAAAGGCAATTGAATTTTATAGAAGCTCATCAATTAGTGATAATGTAGATATTGATAAAGGACTGATGGATAGGTTAAAACGAACCACTGGTTCAGCACGAATTAGTAATTTCTGTGGCATAGATTTACTCGGAAATGAATCATGGTTTTTTGGTGATGATGAACCAGTAACATTAGGCGTGTCGATCAAATGTTTTGACAATATTGACGGACTTGGTATTTATATAGCCTTGGAAAGCCCTTCATCGGGCGAAATTGTTACGAACTGTAAAGCTATATTAAGTAGTGAGAAATTGAAGAACCAGTCTGAAGAAGATTTTGTATTATGCGTGGGCAAAGAAGGAAGTTTTAGACCTGGTGAGTACAACTTATATGTGGCCTTGGCAAATCCTAATTTCACTAAATGGTATGATGTAATTGATAAAAACGTGAACTTGCCTTCTTTAGTTATTACTTCACCCAAAATAGACCCTCATTATCATTCTGGATTTTTTAATGTCAGTCTCAGTGTTGAAAAAAGAAATGAAAAGTATAGTTAAAAAGATCATCTCCTATCTAAGTAAATTCATTGAGCCATCAGAGATCGTTAAGAATAAAAGATTATTTAAGGCTGGTTACGATGATTATTTACAGTTGGGTAAAACTAACCAGGAGGCTTACATGTCAATGATTAAATTATATTGTCAGACAAATGGTCAATTTAATAATGATAAACATGAAGAAATAATCAGAAGTTCTTCTCCCAATTACTCAGACTGTGTTAATGGATTACTTGGCCAATTAACTAATGCTGATCTAGTGGATATTAATGAAGAGCTAATAGAAGAAGGCTATGTTAAATTTGATAACAAGTTATCAGACGATGTTTGCAAAAGAATACTAAAGTTTGCTGAAACAACCCCGGCGATTATTTCAAAAAGCAGCGAACGGGTAATTTATAATAGAGAAGACCTGGCATCAGAGGTGTATAGGTTTGATTCGCAGGATTTAATTCAACTTGATGAAATCCAAAAATTAATAATGGATCCGACGCTGATTGAAATAGCAAGGAGATATTTAAAATGTGAACCCATTTTTGATTTTCCTACAATGTGGTGGTCCACAACTTTTATGAAAGAAGCTTCGTCAGAAGCAGCTCAGATGTATCACTTTGATATGGATCGTATTAAATGGTTAAAAATATTCTTTTACATTAATGAAGTTACAGAAGATAATGGTCCTCATCATTATATTTCTGGGACACATAAAATCGGGTCGAAACCTCAACACCTACTAGATAAAGGTTATGTAAGAATAGAAGATGAGGAGTTACAAGCTTTATATCCAAATGATAAGATGAAGTGTATTACAGGCAAAGAGGGATCAATTTTTGCCGGTGATACAATGTGTTGGCATAAGGGGTCTCAACTAGTTGAAGGAGAAAGGTTAGTATTGGAGTTTGAATACTGCAGTTCACTATTTGGGGCCAATAGTGATCCTTTTTTTCTTGATCCTGATGATGCTTCACCTGAATTCATAGATTTCATCTCCACTAATAAAACTTATGCGCTTAAAATCAATATATTATAGAATAGCTGAGATCAAGTCCAATATTTACCAATTACTTCGGCTACCCGGAATTAGATTCTGGTACACAAAACTTAGATATAGATTAAAGAGGAGAGGGATGAGGTTTTATTCAAAATTAAATGCAGATGTTGGGCCAACAACTGTAGAGTATAATTTAACCGCTTTCAACTATGACGCTGCATTTGGTTGTGGAGGGAGAATGGGATTGTTAATTTATCCCATTATTCCGTATTATAGGTTTAATAAGAATGTTAAGATTCTGATTGTTGGTTGTAGAACGGAGGATGATATTTATTGGTTGCGATCATACGGGTATAATAAAACGTTGGGGTTTGATTTGTTTTCATATTCAAATAAGGTTCTTCTAGGAGACATACACGATACTGATTTTGATGACGACTCTTTTGATGTTGTACTACTTGGTTGGATGATTAGTTACAGTAAAAACCCGAAACAGGTAATTAAGGAGTGTGTCCGAATAACGAAAAAAGAAGGATTGATTGGTATTGGTATTGATCATGATCCTGATCAAGGAAAAGACGTAATTACTGATGAAGGGCCTAGGGTTAATGAGTTGAATAATGCCGACGAATTAATTGATCTTTTTGCGATCACTAAAAACAAAGTGGTATTCAATTATGATCATCAAGGTCAATCTGACCACGCCATTGCGGTAATAACTAGGATATTTAAATAGTTTCAAAGGTTGTACGAGGGAAAATCAATTTTAATAACGGGAGGAACCGGTTCTTTGGGGAAAGCACTGGTTAAATATTTGACCACAAATCAACCAGATCTTAAGAAGATCATTGTTTTTTCCAGAGATGAGCAGAAGCAATTTCAAATGGCCCAGGATTATCCACCTGAAAAGTATCCGCAAATAAGATTTTTCATTGGTGACATTAGAGACTTTGATAGGTTAAAGCGAGCTCTAAGAGGTGTCGATTATGTTATTCATGCGGCCGCAATGAAACATGTGCCAATTGCCGAATATAACCCGATGGAATGTGTTAAAACAAATGTCATGGGGGCGGAGAATATTATTAATGCATGTTTAGAAACTCAAGTTGAACGAGTTGTAGCATTGTCTACGGATAAGGCTTGTGCTCCGATCAACTTATACGGAGCAACCAAACTCGTGTCCGACAAACTATTTATCGCAGCTAATAACATTAGGGGATGGAATCCTATCAAATTTTCTGTTGTCAGGTATGGGAACGTGATGGGGTCAAACGGTTCAGTTATACCTTTTTTTATGAAAAGAAAGATAGATGGCATGCTTCCAATCACGGATGAGCGAATGACGAGGTTCAACATCTCACTTGATGATGGTGTTAGA
>JAJCYL010000623.1 GCA_029262955.1 Cytophagales bacterium
TCAGGTGGAAAGAGGCAATTTTGTTATCAGTTCAGTTTCAGGCAACCCGGAGGGCATTATGGCCATTTTAGGGCAGGGAGAAAATAAAGTGTTAATACTGGATAGTAATACGAAATTACCAATTTCGAATAAGTACGGATCGCCTGAGACGCTTGGAATGGATAGGGTGGCGGCAGTGTGTGGGGCTAAAATACATTTCCCATATGCCAATTGTCTGGTGATTGACTTTGGGACTTGTATTACTTATGATTTTATAGACAGTGACAATAACTATTTGGGAGGAGCAATTGCTCCCGGTATGCAAATGAGATTTAAGGCGATGAATTCCTTCACTGAAGGCTTACCGTTAATTGAAGATGTGCCTGATAGTGTTTCGGGAATTGGGCAAACGACTAATGATTCGATGTTGAGTGGCGTTGTAAATGGTATTGTTGGTGAATTTGAAATGTTCATAAAGTTTTATAGAACTAAATATAAAGACCTTAATGTGCTCTTCTGCGGTGGTGATGCAGAACGTTTTGAATCTATGACAAAAGACCCGATCTTTGCAGCCCCGAATTTAGTACTGGTAGGACTTAACAGCATTTTGACGTATAATAATGAGGAACAGGAGTAGGTTAATATTAGTGATTGTCTTGTTGTGGGCAGTTCTTCCAGTTTCAGCTCAAGTGGGTCAGTCTCCATACAGCCTAAATGGGATTGGTGATTTACAAAGCCTGACGTTAGCCAACCAATTTGGAATGGCAGATGTAGGAATCGCAACTCCAACCCGCTTTCATATCAATAATAAAAATCCGGCATTGCTGACATATAATAAGTTGTCAACTTTTCAAATGGGTATTACTGTTGATTATAGGGGGATATCGAGTGGCGAGCAATCCCAAACTAACGGAGGTGCATTGTTAAATAACCTGGTATTTGCCTTTCCTGTAATTAGCGACCGTTGGAGTATGAGTATTGGTTTGATGCCACTGACTAATGTAAACTATAATGTTACTCTTGGAGGTTTAGTGGATAATACACAAATTCCAGTAACCAGACAATTTGAAGGAGATGGTGGATTAGTTCAGGCATATTTTGCACATGGAATAGTCATCGCCAAGGGGTTATCACTTGGTTTAAGAGGAAGCTATATTTTTGGCAGTATAGATGATGTCTCAAGCAGTTTTGTTGGTTATAGCAGGGAAAATCTATTGGACTTGATTGAACAAGGAATTGAAGATCCGTTTTTCTCTAGTTACAGCACACAATTTTCCAGACAGAATACCTTCGGTGACGTAACCCTCGGAATGGGGCTGCATTATCGTTATGAGATGAACAACAACACTCGAGTTAGTGTCGGGATGAACATTGACCCACAAACTAATATTAGTGGGACTACTACCACACTCTTTGCACGGAGAGACTTGGGTAATTCATTAGTCAATGGTACTGATTCAACTTTGGTTGACCAAGCCGGCAACTATAGATTGCCAAATAGGTTTGGTTTTGGGTTCGCCTATGAGAAATTACTGAAGCTAATGATAGGTCTTGATATTGACTATCAAACATGGTCGGAAGCTCGGGGATTTGATGGGTCTTCAGAGGGATTCAGAGATGCTATAAAAGTAGCATTGGGTGCCGAATGGATACCTAATATTAATAGCATAGATAGCTATTTTGAAAGAGTTTCTTACCGGCTTGGTTTCAGCTATGAGGAATCTCCCTATTTTGTGAATGATACAAGAGTAAATGATCTTGGCATAAATTTTGGACTATCATTACCCGTCGGCCAGGGATCCAGTTTTGATTTGGGATTCAGGTTTGGTCAGCGGGGTAACTTTAATGACAATCCAATTCGTGAGCGTTACGTTAAGGCCCTCGTTGGAGTAACCATCAATGATCGATGGTTCGTTAGAAGGAGATTTGACTAAATGTAATAACCATGAAGAATTTAGTTTTATTATTAGTTGCGATGTTGTTGGTTAATTACTTGCAGGCTCAAAGTGACCCTGTTAATGTTTGGAATTGGCCGGAAGATAGGGCAACCGCCGAAGAACAAAATGTTCTATATACTGATAATTTAAAATCTGAGCTTTATGCGGAGGCAGTTGCCCCTTTAGAGTATCTAATAGGAGTTGCTCCAAATTTGAATCCTTCTCTTTACATCAATGGTGCTAAAATTTATGAGGCATTGGCGGATCAGGAAGAAGAGGAGCGTGAAAAATTGAAATTTCAGGAGAGAGCTCTTGAAATGTATGATCTTCGGATAAAATACTTTAATGATGAGGCGCAAGTGTTGAACCGACAAGCCTACACCGCCTATAAATATTACAAATCAACTAAAGAAAAGTACGAGGAGCTTAAAACCCTGTTCGATAAGGCCTTTGAACTTAATGGAGAAGAGATTTATGACAATAACCTCATCGCATACGTTGATGTTATTCGCAGACTCAAATTGACTGGTGGATATATAAGTGATAATGAAGTGTTAGACATTTATGCCACAGTTACTGATCTAATTGATCGCAAACTGAAAAATGGAGGCAATCAAGAGAGGCTTACTGCTATTGCGGATAATGTTGATAAAGTTTTGGCCGCAACAATAACTGTGGACTGTAATTTTGTTGAAAGCAATCTCGGACCTAAACTAGAGCAGAATCCAAATGACGATAAGTTAGCAAAGAAAATCTTTCAATTGATGCTAACTGGGAAGTGCACTGATAGTCCTTTGGCATTACAAGCTGCCGAGATAGTCCATAAGAAGGAAGCTTCATATGGCTTAGCCAAGTTCATTGCAACAAGAAGTCAACTGGATAAAAATTTCTCAAAGGCGGTTGACTATTACAACCAGGCAATTCGATTAGCTGATAGCCAAGAGAAAAAAGCTGAAATTTATTTCGATTTAGCCAAGTTGTATGCGGCAAAAGGTGACAAGGCCGAGTCTAGAAGCAGCGCTTATCGTGCAGTTAAGGAAGACCCAAGCTTAAAAGATGCTTACGCATTGATTGGGAATTTATATATGACAAGCTATGAAGGGTGCAAGCAAGGTATAAGCCGTATCCAGGATCGGATCATTTTTATAGCAGCCTACGAAATGTACAGTAAAGCCGACGACTATGCTGGTATGGCCAACGCGAAAGCACAATTTCCTTCAATGGAAGAAATATTTAATGAAGGGAAAGAACTGGGAGATTCGATGAATGTTGGTTGCTGGGTTAATGAAACTGTACATTTGGACAGAAGACCAGCAAATTAGCAAAGGATAAGCGGCCCAGGTGGTCGCTCCATTTTATGCACCATCAGCTAACATATTTAATTATTACCATCCTTCTAATTGCCTGTGGACAGGATAATAAGGAAATTCCTGCGCACCCAATCTATGAAGGCCCTCAGGTAGAAATGGATAGCATTGAGACCCTGTTTAGTGATTCAGCCCTGGTCAAAATTCGAATCAAGGCGCCCAAACAGCTTAATTTCTCAAGTGGGGATAAGGAATACCCTTTGGGTGTTTTTTTAGAATTTTTTGATGAAGAGGGTAACTTAACATCAACTTTCAAGTCAGACCGGGCGTATTTTATTGATGAGGACAAGCATTATAAAGGAGAGGGAAATGTAATAGTAATAAATCTGGAAAGTGGCGACCGATTGAATACTGAGGAATTATATTGGAGCCCCAATGAGGAGAAAGTATTCACAGACAAATTTGTTACCGTCAATAGTGAAGGAGAAGTGCATACTGGCGAAGGACTCATTGCTAACCAGGATTTCGATAATTATCAAATAATGAAACCAACAGGTACGCTTATTATTGATGATAACTAGTTATGAAATTAATTGACGTTTTAATTTTTACATTAGCCATAGGATTTACTTTGATAGGGATTCATCAGACTATGATTGTAGGAATTGCCTACTCGTACTGGATTTTTATGATTAGTATAAGTCTATTACTTTTATATAGGTTAAGGAAGAAAAAACAAACTGAAACCAGTAAGAACCTCCAAAATCCAAGTAACCCCTCCTGATGGACCCCGATAGTTGGTTGATCATAGTCATTTGCCTAGTGCTTTCGGCTTTTTTTTCTGGGATCGAAATAGCATTTATTTCAGCTGATAAATTGCGTATTGAGATCTTACGTCAAAAAGGGCAATTAGCAGGATTACTGTTATCACCTTTTGTAAAAAGACAGTCTCAATTCATTGGCACTATGCTGATTGGCAATACTACCGCTTTAGTAGTATATGGCATTTTTATGGCTGGCATTCTGGAACCAATAATAGATTCCCGGTTAATGCCACCTTTTAACAGTGAGATCATGTCACTGATCCTATCAACACTTGTCTCAACACTTATCGTTTTGGTAACAGCGGAATTTATACCCAAAAGTGTGTTTATGATTAATCCGGATTGGTTACTCCGCGTATTCGCAATTCCGACTACGATCTTTTACTACCTGCTCTTTCCAGTAACTTATGTGCTTAATCAGTTAGTCAGGTTGATCATGGTTTACATATTTCGACTCAGATACGAGGAGTACCAACCTGTTTTTGGAATGACGGACCTTAATAACTTCATCCAAAATTTGCAGAAAGCAGAAGCAGACGATGACGCGAGTCAGGTGGACACCAAGATATTCAGTAATGCCTTGGAGTTTAAGAAAGTCAGAGTTCGTGAGTGCATGATCCCCAGGACTGAAATAGTCGCTGTTGATATTGATCAAGATGTTGAAGAATTGAGAAATGAATTCATTTTGAGTGGTCATAGCAAAGTAATCGTTTACAAAGAGTCGATAGATGATGTCATAGGATATTGCTACTGTCTTGAGATGTTTAAAAAACCTACAGAGATCAAGGACATCATGACCCCTATCATGATCGTGCCCGAGACTTTGCTTGCCAATGAATTAATGATTCAATTCATTAATAATCATAAGAGCCTCGCACTGGTAGTTGATGAATTTGGTGGAACGTCTGGAATTGTGAGCATTGAAGATATAATGGAGGAGATTTTTGGTGAAATACAGGACGAACATGATGATGAGTATCTGGTAGAAGATAAAATTGATGATTTCAACTACCTCCTGAGTGCAAGGCATGAAATAGACTACCTTAATGATAAGTACAATTGGCAACTTCCAGATGGCGACTATGATACTTTGGGGGGACTAATTTTATCAGTAAATGAGAATATACCAGAGGTTGATGACATCATCAAAATATCTCGATACGTCTTTAAGGTGAACTCAGTGATGGACGCAAGAATCGACAAAGTCAAGATGTCTATCATGGAAGCTGAGAGTGAGGCAATTTGATACCTCCAATATCTTGTAACATTTTGATTTTCACCTATTATCTAACTAATTTTGCGGTCCTAAAAGTTAAAAAATGGCATTGATTAATACTCTGAGGAATAAGATGGGCAAGATCGTAGTGTTTGCGATCGCGGCTTCAATTTTGGCTTTTATAGCTGGCGACTTGCTGGGTCCCAATTCCAGTATATTGGGAGGGAATAATAATGATGTTGGTGAGATAGCGGGAAAAACGATCTCCTTACAGGAATATCAAAGTAAAATAGATGAGATTGCCCGGGATTTTTCTATTAATTCGGGTCAGTCTCCTACAGGAGATGCGATGTACAATATCAGGCAGGAGGCCTGGGAGGCATTAATTAATGAGAAAGCATTTTATTCCTACTTTCAAGAGTTGGGCATTGAGGTCACTGACGACGAAATATGGGATATGACCCAGGGGAAAAATGTTGATCCTACCTTACAACGCTCTTTTGTTAATCAGGAAACTGGCTTATTCGATCGCCAGATGGTCATTGAATTTCTAAAGGGTTTGTCCAATCAGCCTCCTCAAGCTCAGGCGGCGTGGTTTTCATTTGAAAAAAGTATGGCTCCGAGTAGGAGGATGACCAAATTCGAAAACTTATTTCTCAAAACTAATTATGTAACTGCCGCTGAAGCAGAACAGGAATATTTGAATTCATCTAAGACCGCTTCGGTCAAATACCTTTATGTTCCATTCACTTCGATTCGTGACTCCTCTATTGCTGTGACTAATAGCATGTTGGAGGATTACGTCGATGAAAACGAAGAAAGATATCAGGAGGAAGAATACCGAAGTATGTCGCATGTAGCATTTCCCATAGAGGCATCCAGAGAAGACACTTTGGATATCAGGGCTGAAATGGAAGAGCTGAAGATAGGGTTACAAAATTCTCGTAATGATTCATTATTTGCGAGGGCCAACAGCGATGGGGCTTCTCCTTATTTGGGTTATACGGCTGACCTATTGCCAAACCCGATTCAAGATAGATTAGATGAACTTGAAACTGGAGATGTTGTTGGCCCGGAGTTTTTCAATAACAAATTTGTGATTTACAAGCTATCAGCTATTGAAGAGGCTGATCAATATTCAGCTAAAGCCAGCCACATACTGCTCGTGGCAGATGATGAAACCGCTGCTGCAAAAGCTGATGCCAGACGAAGAGCAAATGATGTTCTTACCCAATTGAGGAATGGTGCACAATTTGCAGAAATGGCCCGAATTCATGGAACTGATGGAACTGCTACCAGAGGAGGTGATTTAGGATGGTTTACCGAGGGTAGAATGGTTGAACCATTTGAAAAAGCCGTATTTGATGCGACACGAACAGGACTTATAAACAGATTAGTCGAAACTGAATTCGGATATCACATTATTGATGTTACGGGTTTAAAAACCAATATTTCCTATAAGGTTGCATCTGTCGAAAGAGATATTACGCCGAGTGACGATACAAGAAATATTGTTTTTAGAGAAGCAAGCCTTTTCAAGTCCAATTCCGAAAATTGGGATGTTTTTAGAGAAAATGCGAAGGCAAAGAATTTAAAGGTTATTAATACAGCCAAAGTCTTTAAGAATGATAGAAGGTTGAGCTCACTGGCGAATGCCAGAGGTATCGTTACCTGGCTGTATAATACAGCAAATGTTGGTTCAATCTCCGATGTCTTTGAGTTGGACGATCAATACATAATTGCGGTAATGACTAGATTACAACGTAAAGGAACGTCCTTGTTATCCGCAATTGAGAATGAAGTAGCTAAGAAAGTTAGAGATAAGATAAAGGCTAGTCAGATTGCTGAGAAGCTCAATGGCCTTAGTGGTTCATTAGATAACATTGCGGCTTCCTATGGTGCTGATGCCAAAGTCACCGCTATGTCAGAACTTAAATTAAGTAGTAATGCTTTAACAGGAGTTGGTTTATCACCGGAGGCTGTTGGTAAGATTTTTGCCATGTCTAATGGAGATAGGTCAGAACCTTTTGCAACAGACAATGGTGTTTTGTTGGTAGAAGTTGAAAGCATTAACGAGCCCGCGGCGATTGATGACTATACAACTTATCAAAGTCAATTAGCTCAAAACAGATTCTCACGAATTAGCTTTGCCATCACTCAGGCTATGAAAGAGTTTGCGGAGATTGAAGATGAGCGATATCGGTTCTTCTAAGTTTTAGCGGGCATTAATATGAGTTCGTCAATTCCAGACTTCAAACGACAGTTGGATGAACAACATTCCTTTCCAACTATTTATATGTTTAAATTCATTGTTCCTTCAGGAAAGGAAAATCAAGTAATTGATCTTCTTCCCGATGGGGATGTGACCTCAAAACCTTCACGAGAAGGAAACTATGTGAGTGTTACAGCTCGACTAATGATGCCATCTAGTGAAGATGTTATTGAAATATACAATAAAACCCATGGTATTGAAGGGTTGATAGCTCTTTAGCGTCCTCATATTTGAGGAGCCGTTTGTAGAAATCTTTTATATAGGTCTTATCTTAACAGGTGTGTTTGTTAAGTACATTTTTAAAAGACTTCTTTCAATTGTTCCGGCTCTATTTGCCCTTAGCCTCTTTGTTTTCCTGCTCAAAAGCGCTATGCCGGATAATGTGGTTGAAAATCGCGTAAACGCGGCAAGAATTCAGAATTCCGGAATTTCCCAAAATGATTTTACACGGATTGTAAAGGAAATTAGGTCAAACCTAAAGTTGGACAGGCCTATGTTTTATTTTTCTGTGAAGTCTTCGGTTTTACCAGATAGCCTGATTGAGATGTACCCCGTTGAACAGGGTGAGTTTTTAAAGGGCTTGTTACTGCGATATGGAACTAATCAGGAGGTTGTAGCCTACTATCAAACCTTACAAAATACTCTTTACTCCACAGATCAAAGGAGAAGAAAAGCAGCAAGGAACCTCTATGGTAAATTAGAGTCAGAGAAAATAAAATTAGTTTTAAATCAGAACAATTTGAAGGAGGAAGACCAACTGATGATAGCATATAGAAATCTCCTGGCTAATTCAAAGCCTTATGAGTCACTTATGCCCACAGTGCGGTGGTATGGGGTTGAAAACCAGTTCCATTATTGGTTCAAATCCGTAGTCACCTTTGATTTTGGAAGGTCCATTGTTGATAATGGATTAGTTTCTAAAAAAATCATCAGAGCTCTTTGGAATACGCTTTTAATAACCCTTCCTGCATTACTCATTTTGCTAATAATTAGCATTCCGCTTGGGGCATGGGTGGCATCTGGTAAAGGAACGGTTGTAATAATCGTTAGAACGTTGCTTTTCTCACTTGACGCAATCCCACTCTTTTGGCTGGCATTACTTCTCATAATACTTTTTGCCAGTGGTGTTTTTCTAAATGTACTGCCAGCCTATGGAATGGGAGCTTTTCAGGAAGGATCTGATTTTTCACTATTTGAGAAAATGAGATACCTGATCCTGCCAATAACAACGCTTGTCTTTGCAGCCATGGGTTATTTAACCATTCAGGTAATGAAAGCAATCAATGATGAACAGGGCAAACTATATGTTCTGGCGGCGAGAGCCAGAGGTCTTCCCGAATTTAGAATTTTATGGGTTCATATATTTAAGAACAGTCTAATTCCTATAATCACCATTTTTTCTCAGTACCTCACCGCAGCGTTTGCGGGATCATTGGTAGTTGAGGTAATTTTTTCAATACCAGGAATGGGTAAGTTATTATATGACTCTGTGTTGGGGAGAGATTTCAACGTGATTATTGGAGTAATTCTCTTAATAGGATTAATAAAAATGGTTAGTAATATGTTGGCCGATTTGGGCTATAAATTAGTTAACCCAACCATAACTTATTCATGATGACAGTTGTGGGAAGAATAGGTTTAAGCGTGTCACTGGGATTTCTTTCATTGGTTTGCTTCATAGCAGTAT
>JAJCYL010000624.1 GCA_029262955.1 Cytophagales bacterium
TCTTCCTTCAAGTCTTGCAATTCTTGATTCAGCATCCTTGTTGGTACAGCCAAATGTCAAAATGCCTACTGCAATTAACGATAATGCATTTAATGCTAACTTTCTCATTATACTATTTTTAAAGTTTTACAATTTTATTCAAATTTAGTGATCAACTCGTGACTGACAGACAGAGCACCTCACTTTAACATTTTATTGACATTTATCAATTTTTCTTTATTTGACCTAATAACTCATCAACATCTTCTAATAATTGTTCTGCTTTTTCTTTTGCGTGGGTAATAACCTTCTCTCCCTCTACTTTGGCATTGTTATTAACCAACTCCTTACCTTCAATTATTTCTTTGATGAGTTCTTCTAATTTTGCCTTGTATTTGTCCAACTGATAGGACAACTTATCTCGGGTGTTTGATCCCTTATCAGGGGCATAAAGAATACCCAAAATAGCACCCGTAGTGACACCTGTTAAAAACGCTAGTAATGTATTGGTAGTCTTACTCATTTCTATCTAAGTCAAATTTCAGTCTTCAAAAATAACCATTTCTCTCATTCCATAAGAGATTTATTTATTATCTAACAGGCCTCTTCCACTTTTCTTAATCTCTCCTCCACTGACCATTTCAATTGAGATTACATCCAAAATGCCATTTACGTACTGCTTACTTTTAGGTGTACTATAGGCCTTACATATTTCTATATATTCATTGATTGTAACTTTGACTGGAATGCTTGGAAACTTTCTAAACTCAGTAATAGCCATCTTCATCAAAATCATATCAACAGCCGCAATTCTTTCTGAGTCCCAATTTTTAGACTTTGCAGCAATTATTTTTTCTAATTCACTATCTCCTTCAACGGTTTCCTTATACAATTTCTTATAGAAGCCTTCGTCTTCGCTCCAATTTGGAGAAAGGTTAATCAACTCTATGGTGTTTTTATCCTCTTTGTATGTTTTAATAGTTTTTATCAACATACTTTTTAGTATTCCGCGATTTTCGGACCAACCAAGGTCGTGTTCTTCCATATAGCTGTCAATGACTTCATTTTTAAAAATTATCCTTTTAAATAAGTGATTGACAATTTCCTTATGGTCAGCTATCGAAGGTTGAGAGTTCTCTATATATTCTGAATAAAGAGGGTCTTTCTTAACTATCTTCCTTAGCCAGTCTTGAGAGGTGTGCGTATCCCAGGCAATTTTGTGCTTCTTAACGAACCCACCTATTCCTTCATTCTTTTCAATAGCCTTGATAACTGGATTTGATAACAGATTTCGATAACCTGAGCCTGCGTCCTTACCTTCTGCAACAATTCTATTCCAATCCTCCTTTATTAGTTCACACCAGGATATCGGTAACCAGAGAATCTTGTGATAAGCATGTAGTATTCTTTCTGCCTCCTCAACCAAATTCTTGAAACCAGCCTTTTGAGCCTCTTTCAAAAGGTTCTCATACATTATTAATCCGTCTTTTATCGCAATTTCGACTTCTGGCAACAAAGTTGTCGACTCAATCTTATCAGGGACTAAGTATAGATCGAAATTATTAAGGGCATCATTCTTAAGCGCTTTCAGGGTGCTGAGGTCTTGCTCCTCAAGGGAATTGAGATCAGGGTTGAACTGGCCTCCGGAATATTCTTTACCTATTTGGTGAAAAGCTTCCTTCTGGCGTTCCAACGCATACAAGAATTGCATGACCTTGATCCTGAGACTACGGCGATTTAACATAGCTGATTTCTAAACTAAAGAACGATTCAGTTACAGTATTATTAAAATGAAAGCTTTATTCCTCCAATTGCATTAATTCTATCAATAGCAATTTTCATTGCCGCCTCTTGAGGTGTTATACCATCCTCTTCTGACTTGTCTAACACTGATAGGCAAGTATTGTAGATGTGCTCCGTTTTACCCATCACTACCTCTCTATTATAGTTGCCTAAGTATTCACAACCAACATTGATAATCCCTCCACCATTTATTAAGAAGTCAGGAGCATAGGTTATCCCCCTGTCAATAAGCATATTCCCATGCCTCACCTCATCGAGCAATTGATTGTTGGCTCCACCAGCCACAATCGAACACTTTAATTTGGATATACTATCATCATTGAGTGTTCCTCCAAGTGCGCAAGGGGCATATATGTCCATGTCGAACTCAAAAACCTCACTAGATGGCACTACTGAAACCTTGTAAGCGGATGTTACCTTTTCCAGCTTATCTTCAAAAATGTCACTCACAAATATTTCAGCCCCCTCCTTCGTCAAATAGCTAATCAAATTTGTCCCAACATTTCCAACACCCTGAACTAATATTCTTCTCCCCTTCAAATCATCACTCCCAGTTACTTTCTTATTAGCGGCTTTCATCCCAACATAGACACCGTAAGCCGTTACTGGAGACGGATCACCAGAGCCTCCCAAATTTTCAGGAATTCCGGCCACATGAGAAGTCTCCATCCGAATGTACTCCATATCCTGGGTAGTCATATTCACATCTTCTGCGGTTACATACCTACCACCTAGACTATCGATGAATTTCCCGAAACGACGCATCAATGCTTCATTCTTAATCTTTCGTGCGTCTCCAATAATTACTGCCTTTCCTCCACCTATATTTAGTCCGGCTATGGCAGACTTAAATGTCATTCCTCTAGACAACCGAAGCACATCAATTGCTGCCTCTTCCTCAGTTGCATAGTCCCACATTCTGGTACCACCCATGGCCGGTCCCAGTACTGTATTGTGAACTGCAATAATGGCCTTTAGCCCCGTGGTTTTGTCGTAACAATAAACTACTTGTTCATGCTCATATTCAGCCACATGCTCGAACACTGAAATACTTCCAACTTTTTTATCTAATGTATCAGATATCATTACAGAGTTAATATTGTTTATACCTAAATTGCTTCATTGGCAGCTACAAAAAAGGTGTGCAAACTTACCTTTTTTTTATGTGGCAACAATGCGAAAAGCCCTAACAAAACTGCTTTTAGTCCGTTTTGAAAACAGATGAAGGAACTCAGCTACCTGAATAAATACCTGGTCAGATACAAACGTTATCTTATTTTTGGTACGTTGTTCATCATTATTGCCAATTTTTTTGGCATTGTACCCGCAATGATTGTCAGACATTCGTTTGATCTCGTTCAAAAAAATATTACGATTTACGGCATTTTCGATGGTTTTAATCTTCAGGGGGAATCCTACAAGATTTTTGCTGATAGCATTCTGTTATTTGGTGTTATCATACTAATGATGGCCCTTTTGAAAGGCGTCTTCATGTTTTTTATGAGGCAAACAATTATAGTGATGTCGAGGCGCATAGAATATGACTTGAAGAACGAAGTTTATAAGCACTATCAAACACTGCCCTTGAGTTTTTATCGTCGAAATAATACCGGGGATTTAATGGCCAGAATATCTGAAGATGTCAGTCGTGTCAGAATGTACCTTGGACCTGCGATCATGTATGGCATAAATATGGTTACACTTTTTTTGATGGTAATACCCTTTATGTTCACCATCAATGCAAAACTCACTTTATATTCATTGCTACCGTTACCGGCCCTATCATTGAGTATTTACTATGTGAACAATATCATTAACCAGAGATCTGAAGACATTCAAAAAAGTCTCTCTAATTTATCAACTTTTGTCCAAGAGGCATTTTCAGGCATTAGGGTATTAAAAGCTTTTGTACGCGAAGAAGAATCATCTCTGAGTTTTGGAAATGCCAGTAATGACTACAAGGATAAGTCCTTAAAACTCACATTTGTAACGGCTCTTTTTTTCCCGCTTGTTATGTCCTTAATTGGACTAAGTGTAATACTGACAGTCTATATTGGATCACTTGAGGTAATAAATGGGGCACTAAGCGTTGGAAACATCGCTGAATTCATTATTTACGTCAATATGCTCACGTGGCCTGTCACCTCATTAGGTTGGATTACCAGTATCATCCAAAGAGCGGCTGCTTCTCAAAAAAGAATCAACGAGTTTCTTCATACTAAAAATGATATAGTCTCAAATGCACACCTAAAAAAGGAGATAAATGGAGACGTCTCATTTGAAAATGTAGATTTTGTCTATCCAGACACCGGGATAAATGCATTGAAAAATGTCGATTTCTCTATAAAATCCGGTGAATCAATTGCGATAATAGGCACGACTGGATCTGGTAAAAGCACTATAGCTAACCTGGTTTGCCGTATGTACGACACTACCTCGGGCCAAATACTTATTGATGGTATAGATATCAAAGATTATGATTTGTCTTCACTGAGAAATCAAATTGGCTTTGTTCCCCAGGATGTATTTCTTTTTTCAGACAGTATCAGAAATAATATTGCTTTTGGCAATTTAGAATTAACAGAAGAGGAAATAGAAAAAGCGGCAAGGGACGCAGATTTAGAGGAAAATATTATGCGCTTTTCAGAAGGATTTGAGACACGGGTCGGTGAACGTGGGATAACTCTTTCCGGGGGTCAGAAGCAAAGAGTATCGATTGCAAGAGCTATCGCCAAAGATCCAAAAATCCTAATCTTAGATGACGCCCTATCAGCGGTCGATACAAAAACCGAAAACAAAATACTGAATTCTATGGAGAAGATAATGGTTGGAAGGACGACCATTATCATTTCTCATCGGGTGTCATCCGCTCAATTGGCGAATAAAATTATTGTCCTTCATCAGGGTGAGGTCATAGAGCAAGGAACTCACGAATCATTGTTGGCAACCGGAGGTGTATATAGCGAATTGTATGACAAACAATTGGCTACTGAAGAAGCTGACTAAGGTTACTTGACAAACCCCTCAATAACTAATTGATCATCTGCAAAATGCTTCTCTAAGAAGTAATTTTCAACTTGCAGACCATGCTCCTGTGCAGCAGCATAAATTTTTCCCTCAATATCACTTTTTGAAGGTCTTACAAGAGGATGAACATCAAGGGTAATACCCAAAACCCCACGAGAGGCCATCCTTCTAACTTTAAACCCAGGCGGAAGTTCAGTGATTTTATCCAACAAAATGATACCTATGAAATAATGAACTTCATTTTCATCTAAATCATCATCCACATAATCCACCAATCCCAAGATCCCCTTTACCTTTCCTGTCGCCACCTGATCTTTCGCTAATCCATATAATCGCTCAATCTCAGGATCATTGTATTTGCCTTTGAAATCTACTCCAGCCATAGCATAATCTACGCTATCAAATGCATTGACTGTAAGTTCCCTAAACCCTCCTAACTGATAGTAAATGGAAAATGAAATTACCCCGAATGAAATTACAATTATGAGATAGTAGAAGTATTTAGAGTTTGTAATTTTCATATCACACCATCAAAGGCCACAATTTGAGAGGTCAATTATAGAATTGTAATATTACAAAACTGTCTCCTTATACTGCATCTTATGCAATTGACTATAAAACCCACCAAGTGCCAAGAGTTTTTCGTGGGTGCCCTCCTCCATTATTTCTCCCTTGTCTAGTACCAGAATCTTATCCGCCTTCTGAATGGTGGACAGCCTATGAGCAATAACGATTGATGTCCGCCCCTTCATCATTTTATCTATCGCATTTTGAATTAATTCCTCCGTCTCCGTGTCGACTGATGATGTGGCCTCATCCAGCACAATGATTTTAGGGTCGTAAACCATAGCTCGAACAAACGAAATTAATTGGCGTTGACCCACAGAAAGTGTGGCTCCTCGCTCCATGACATTGTACTCAAATCCACCAGGCAAACGTTCTATAAACTCCAGGGCGCCAACAAGTTCAGCAGCCTCTACAATCTCTCTTCGCTTAATAGACTTATTACCTAATGTTATATTCCATTCGATCGTTTCCGAAAAAAGGAATACATCCTGAAGAACAACTCCTATATTTCTCCTTAAACAATATAGATCATA
>JAJCYL010000625.1 GCA_029262955.1 Cytophagales bacterium
GAGTTTGATAGAATTAATGAGGAGCGTTTAGATATTGGGGAGGAACCTTTAGCTAATCCTCGAAATTCTACTTCCGGGACTTTAAAAATGCAGGATTCCAGTATAGTTGCTTCCCGGAATCTCGATTGCTACCTGTATTCATTAATTGGGGATCACATTCTATATCCCAGTCACTCAGAGTCAATTGCAGCATTAGAAAGATGGAAATTCAATGTTTCACCAACTTATAGAAGATGTGATTCATTGGAGGAAGTACTCGATTATATTGAGGAATGGGAACAAAAGAGATTAGAACTTCCACTGGATACTGATGGCATTGTAATAAAAGTTGATGACTTAAAGTTTCAGCAGGTATTAGGATTCACAGCGAAAAGCCCCAGGTGGGCCATTGCCTATAAATACAAGTCTGAGAGTGCCTTAACCATTCTCCGGGACATAACTTACCAGGTGGGTAGAACCGGTGCTATTACGCCAGTTGCTGAATTACTCCCAGTATTGTTGGCTGGTACTACCGTGAAGAGAGCTTCATTACACAATGCCAATGAGATTGATCGATTGGGAGTAAGGTTTGGAGATACAGTTTTTGTTGAAAAAGGCGGAGAAATTATCCCTAAAATCACTGGAGTTGATATTTCAAAGAGGCCCATTGATAGTAAGCCCGTCAATTATATAGCTACCTGTCCGGAATGCAAGACGACATTAATCCGGACTGAGGGAGAAGCCGCACACTACTGCCCTAACATAGACGGTTGTCCTCCTCAAATAATTGGGCGCTTTGAGCATTTTATTCAAAGGAAAGCGATGAATATTGAATCACTGGGTCGAGAGACTATCAAAGGCCTGGTAGATACTGGTCTTATTAAGGATCCAGGAGATTTATATCAATTGGATTTTGAGACTTTAAATGGCCTGGAGTTTCGAGTTGCATCTGACAAAAGGGGTGAAAGTTCCGTGAGGAGCCTAAGAGAAAAATCTGCACGGAATATCATTGAGGCAATTGAAAAATCGAAGGCTATACCATTCGAAAGTGTGTTATTTGCGCTCGGAATTCGCTATGTTGGGCAAACTGTGGCTGAGAAATTGGCCAACCACTTTATTAACATCGATAACTTGGCCAATGCGTCATTTGAACAATTGATTGAAGCTCCCGAAATTGGAGAAAGAATCGCCATGAGTATAGCAGCGTATTTTAGCGACCCTGCTCATAAAGATTTGATTAGACGCTTGAAGGAAGCGGGACTTAATACTGAATTGATCCAACGTGAGGATCAGGGAGATGCTCTGATTGGATACTCTTTCGTTATATCAGGAGTGTTTGAAAACTATGGCAGGGATGAATTGAAGGACTTAATAAAGAAAAACGGTGGAAAAGTAGTTTCTTCAGTGTCAGCCAGCCTTGACTATTTAGTAGCCGGGAATAGTATGGGACCAGCTAAATTGGAAAAGGCAACTAAGTTTGGAGTGAAAATCATCTCTGAAAATGACCTTGAATCTATGTTAAAGTAATGTTCGGAAACTATTTCATTCTATTACATACCAATCGCTCCTCTCGTAAAAATATCAGGAGATTTAGCTCATCTTACCAAAATGCGCTAACCATTGGAGTATTGTGTTCCTACAAATCTTTGATTGGTCAGAATAACGTCATTGAAGAGTTTGTAGAGGATTTGAAGAATAAGGGTAAAAAAGTGAGCATGTTAGTCTTTCATGAGAATTCATCTAATATCGATGGGATCTCGAGTAATTCATTTTCAAAAAGAGATCTAAATTTTTTCGGATTTTGGAAAAAAGAGCGTGTGAAAGTCTTTATTGAAAAGGAGTTTGATTTTCTTATCAATCTGGACCTAGATTACAACTTATATATGAGTAATGTACTGGCAGCAAGCAGGGCACGCTGCAGGACCGGAATACATGATAATCGTGCTGAGCCGTTCCTGGAGTTGATGATTAAACCAGAAGCTAATACAGTTGAGAGCCTGATAAAGGGAACAATTGGCATGCTCGAAAGGATCAAAAATGAAGAAGAATAAATTTATTGGTACAGGCGTCGCCCTGGTAACCCCGTTTGGTCCAGACAATGCGGTAGATTTCGCAAGTCTTAAAAAATTATTAGATCATATAGTTGAGGGTGGTGCAGATTATTTAGTTGCGTTGGGCACCACCAGCGAGGCCCCTACTTTAAGGCAAAAGGAGAAAGAAGAAGTAGTCGAATTCATTAAAGATTATAATGACTCCAGATTGCCAATTGTTTTGGGAGTAGGGGGCAATAATACGGAGGAAGTAGTCCGCAAGGTTTCAAAAGACAGTTTCGGAGGAATAGACGCAATATTATCGGTTGCTCCATTTTACAACAAACCAACACAAAAGGGCATCCTAGCTCATTTTGATAAGATTGCAGAGAATAGCCAACTGCCCATTATATTATATAATGTGCCCGCACGAACTTCTTCAAATATTTCAGCGCAAAGCACCTTGCAATTGGCTCAACATCCGAATATTATTGCTATTAAGGAGGCCTCAACCGATCTGGAGCAATGTGCAGTAATTGCTGCGAATTGTCCTTCAGATGTCCTACTGATCTCCGGTGATGATATGCATACTTTGCCAATTTTGAGCATCGGAGGCATGGGAGTTATATCAGTGATTGCGAATGCCTTGCCAAAACAATTCTGCGGAATGGTTAAGAGTTACCTCGATGGAAATGTTTCAGACGCAATTTCTACCTTTCATCAGCTCGTAGAGTTCACAAAATTGATCTTTGAAGAAGGCAACCCGGCAGGAGTGAAAGAGCTGTTAAACTTATTAAATGTGTGCGGAAGTGGCGTCAGATTACCATTGGTTTCGGCCTCTAAGCAGCTAAGGGATAGGTTGGAGCAACAAATCTCAAAAATAACGGCATAAAAAAAGGTGGCAAAGGCCACCTAATATAAATCTTAAGGTTAGATTTTCTCCTTCTTAGCTGTTCTTCATGTTTTGAACTTCAACTCGAATTTCCTGACCAAGGTTTTTAATCTCCTGCATTCCTTTTCTTACTCTCGTTCCAGCTGCTTGATTCTTCTTGTCATAGAACTTTTCGAAGTCACCTTCCAATGAAGCAACCAAGTCTCTTATTTGTTCAAATCTTTTCATTATAATTTTTTTTTAAGGTTGTTAATAAATGTTTCTAAAAAGGTGTCGGCAATATAGTCAAAATGTGTAAGAAACGATAAATAATAGGTTTATTTTCACATTGAAACCACTTTTTTGACATTCTCCCAGCCGGCTCTTTTATAAGTACCATCAAGTAATTTGACCTTTACAGCTTCGAATGCTGCGATCGTTTCGTCCACGTCGTCTGTAGTGTGTGCAGCCGTCGGTATAATCCTTAGCATAATGACATCTTTTGGCACGACAGGATATACTACCACTGAACAAAAGATATTAAAATTATTCCGAAGGTCGACCACTAGATTGCAAGCCTCTATCGGGTCTCCACTTAAGATTACAGGAGTTACCGGCGACTTGGTTGTTCCAAGATTAAAGCCTTTATCTCTAAGACCAGATTGGATTCTGCGTACGATCTTCCAGAGGTTCTCTCTCAACTCAGGTTGACTTTTTAATAATTCTAACCTTTTCATGCCACCTATAACAAATGGCATTGGTAGTGATTTGGCAAATATTTGAGACCTTGTATTGTATCTCAAATGATCAATGACTTCCTTTCCACCGGCTATAAACGCTCCAATTCCGGCCATAGCCTTTGCGAATGTGGAAAAATATAGATCTATTCCATCCTGAACTCCCTGCTCTTCTCCTGCCCCAGCACCTGTCTCTCCCATTGTTCCGAAACCGTGAGCATCATCCACCAATAGTTTGAAATTGTACTTTTCTTTAAGAGCTACTATTTCCTTGAGGTTGCCCATATTTCCAGACATACCGAAAACACCTTCGGTAATCACAAGAATTCCTCCACCGGATTCTTTGGTTAATCTTTCAGCTCTAATGAGTTGTTTTTCGAGATTGCTAATGTCATTGTGAGGAAAAACCAACCTCTTACCCATATGCATTCTAACTCCATCAATAATGCATGCATGACTTTCAGCGTCATATACGATCAAATCTCTTCGATCAACCAAAGCATCTATTATTGACATAATGCCTTGATAACCATAATTCAGCAACATGGCATCTTCTTTCATCACGAAATCTGCCAACTGTCGCTCAAATTCTTCATGCTGTACAGTGTTTCCGGTCATCATTCGGGCACCCATAGGATAAGCCAAACCCCACTCTGCGGCGGACTCTGCGTCTGCTTTTCTAACATCCGGGTGATTGGCAAGACCGATATAGTTGTTCAAACTCCAGGTGAGAACTTCGCTACCTTTAAAAACCATTCTGGGGGCGATCTCACCTTCCAGTTTGGGAAACATGTAGAAATTATTGTCAATAAACTTGTGCTGGCCTAACGGGCCCGAGTCGCTTAATAACTTTTCGAATAAATCCATGATTCGCTTTAGTTGAGGAACTTAAAAATTATAATATGGTTTGGAAAACAGTTTTACACATAGAGATCATTCGTTACCGAATTCGGCTGCAAAGTTAGTCTATTTGATATAAAATCAATGGATTTGATGTATCTGAAACGCTGCTTTATCACAAGATACTTAAGAGGATTGCTAAAACTGGGAATTATTCATAGCATTGCGCTCAATTGAAATTTCAATCTTGAGAATTAAGAAAGTACTGATTGCAAATAGGGGAGAAATCGCATTGAGGATTATGCGTTCGGTATCCGAAATGGGAATTAAGACGGTGGCCATTTATAGTGAGGCTGACCGAGTTGCGCCATTTGTCAGCTTTGCTGACGAGGCCATTCTAATTGGTCCTCCACCGTCAAGCGAATCGTATCTTCAAATTGATAAGATCATTGAGAAAGCCAAAGGACTCAATGTGGATGCTATTCATCCTGGGTATGGTTTTTTATCCGAGAATCCTGTTTTTGCCAAAAAGGTCGAAATGGCAGGCATGACATTTATCGGACACTCACCCAAGTCAATTGAGGTGATGGGTGACAAACTGGCTGCAAAAAAAGCGGTAGCAAGTTCAGATATTCCATTGGTTCCTGGTACTGCTGGAGCTGTCAGTGATCATAAGAAGGCTAAAGAAGTGGCCGAGAGTATTGGCTTCCCAATTCTGATAAAAGCGAGCGCAGGAGGTGGAGGTAAGGGTATGAGGATTGTCACTAATTCCGACGAATTGGAAGAACAAATG
>JAJCYL010000626.1 GCA_029262955.1 Cytophagales bacterium
TCTCTTTGGGTTATGGAAAATTCAGACCCATCAAATAGAATCATATAATTAGGGCCAGCAGTAAGATCTCCCTGATTTATACTATAAGTCCCTACATCTTGTCCGGCTTCTCTATCCAAACTACCGCTAAAACTATCCCCAGTTTCCAGGGCCGGGTTTGCTATAAAAGTGAATTCAGGATCTTCATCGCCAAACACTTTAGTTAGGCCAATTGTCGCATCAACTGACACACTGCGTGGAGTGATAGTAAAGTCCGCACTATTAAAAGTAATGTTGTAATTGTTACCTGCTGTCAGGTCACCTTGATCAATCTCATAATCTCCTGCATCCTCACCCGGTTCTCTTTCCAAATCGCCACTAAAGCTGTCGCCTGACTCCAGTGCTGGAGTAGCTACGAAAGTGAAGTTGACAGGATCGGCCTGTCGATACACTTTGGTCTGGCCCGCATCAACATTGACCATGACCCCTCTCGGCGTGATCGTAAAATTGTCACTATTGAATGTAATGGTGTAATTGTCACTTGCTGTTAAGTCTCCCTGGTTAATCGCATAATTTCCTACATCCTCTCCAGCCTCTCTTGCCAGACTACCACCAAAGCTATCACCTGACTCCAATGCGGGGCTTGCGGTAAATGTGAACGCTTCCGGCTCTGACCCATGATACACCTTGGTCTGGTCTACATCAACATTGACCGTGACTCCTCTCGGATTAATGGTAAAATCTCCACTATTAAAAGTAATGGCATAGTTTTCACCTGCGGTTAGATCTCCCTGACTGATGGCGTAATCCCCAACGTCTTCTCCAACCTCTCTTTCCAGGCTTCCACTAAAACCATCACCACTTTCAAAAGCGGGCATAGCTGTAAAAGTGAAGGCCACTGGATCGCCTTGGCCATACACTTTGGTCTGACCTGCATCTACAACCACTGTTACGCCCCTTGGAGTGATGGTCAATAACCCCGTAGCCGTGATAGCAGTGTAATTAACATTCGCGGGATCAAGATTTGCTTTCACATCATAGGCTCCTACATTGACTGGTGCCGTCTCACTAAAATTATTCTGCCCCTGCAAGCTATAGGTAACAACTACGCCCAAAGGATTGTCCTCCAGGTCAATCGCCGAAGCGGTTACCTCCTTCTGAGCAGCATTATAAGTCTCGTTTGTATTGGCTGCCAAAGTGATGTCTACACTGGCAGGATCTACAGTAATTTCTCTCTCTACCGAAATAGCGGCATTGTATTGGCTATTGCCCATTTGTGACGCCGTAATATTGGCTGTTCCTGCCCCCTGAATGGTTAAAACATTATTGGTTACCGTAGCTACCGAAGGGTCATCACTATTATATGAAATAGTCAGGTTGACGTCGGTAAATTCAGGAAGTGTGATGTCAGGATCTCCAAAAACGACAGGACCAAATGCATTAAATGTTATAACCTGGTCCAATTTGGTGGTGGTAAACGTCCAACTAAATCCTACAATTCCATTGTTGTTAACATCTTGGAGGGAACCTGCCTGAACGAGCACTTCATATTCAGTGCCAGGCTGTAGATCATTAGTCGGATCAATAGTGATCATGTCGCCGCTAATGGAAATTCGGCCGTTATCGGTAAAGGCCTCTACTAACGCACCGGAAGCAAGTTCCAGTCTTATCTGGTTAGCACCATTGAGGTTTGAAACCAAATTCTCATCAAAAGTGATACTAATATCAGTAGCAACAGGAGCATTAACCGGACCACCACTATCTTCTGGCGAACGACTTACTAAAGCCGGTGGTGTATCGTCCAGATCATTAAGAGTTACGGTGAATTGCTCTTCTCGCGAACCACCTTCGCCATCATCCGCTTTGATACGGATAGCATATGAAGCAACCCCCAATTCAAAGTCAAAAATAAAGAGGCTCTTCAATTCGTCCGTCGTCGGGTCGATCTGGAAAAAGCTGTTGTGAGTACTGCCCTCACCACTGACCAAAGTAAATACCAGGTCATCTCCATTGGGGTCCATGCCCGTAATGTCTCCTACTACAGTACCTATCGGCTCATTTTCATCAATATCAGAAGGGCTCAAAGCAATATCACTGGGGTCGACATTAGCTAAGTTGACAGTTATGATCCAGTCCTGAGTTACATTAACATCCTCTGCAGTGACGGTATAGGTCTGTGGGTTGGTGAAATCATTAGCTACACCACTCAATGGATTGATGGTTGCTCCAGTTGATAGAGCGAATTCCGGTACCATCATGGTTAGATCGGTCCCAAAAGGCACATTATAACTGACCGTATGCGCATTAGCGTCAATATCGGCGGCATCTGATTGCCCTTGAATATCAAATGCTGATATATCCGTTTCCTGACTGGCTGGTGCTTTGATGACGGTAATGGTCCATGTTTGATCATCACCGCTTTCAGCAAAAATCTCATACGAAACAGGATTAGTGAAATCCCGAGCAACTCCTGAATTGGGATTAATCGTTGCCCCCGGTGACACTTCAATGGTTGGGGTTAATGCAGTCACATCAGTACTAAAAGGCACTTCTATGTTTACAATTTCTTCAGATGGGTCAATCGTGGCAGGGCCGGTTTGGTCAGACAAAATGAAAGATAAAATATCGGCTATAACATTTGGCACTTCATCAGCACCCTTGCTTGGGGCAAAGACGCTTCTTGTAGTACCAAAGAAATCCGTTGTTACTGCACCAATAGGTGTACCTCTTAGGTCTGCTTCAAACGACGACGCTCCGGTTAGACTTAAGTCATTGTTGGCAACATCTGCAAAAACAGGCTGGCTTCTTGTAGTGCCTTCAACCAGATTTTGTAGCGTGTTGAAATTTGAATCATCGTAGATAGTGCCTTTGTTATCTACATAAGTCAATGAACCAGCATTAGGCTCTAAGTAGATATTGTTATAAGAATAGTCAAAATTAGTAGTAGAATTAAAGATAAACTTTAAGCCAATTTTAGCTCCGCTTGCACCTGGATTTCTTAAAATTGAAATCAAGTTATTTTGAATGTTTGCCACTTCAGAACTGGCACCAGCATCCAGTATACCCGCAATGGTTTCATTGCTGCTGCCTGTTCCTTCAACCAAAATGGTATTGTGATAAATAGCCGTTTCACTGCTCGCTCTAAACTGAATGCCTGTTATTGAAGCAGCGCTTGTGGGGTTTAACTGGATGAAGTTATTGTACGCCTCGCCGTCCCAAATTGAAAAGCCAAACATGATTAATGAGGCCTGATCAACAACGGCTCCAAAATACACTTCATTGTTCCTGACTAAAGAATTTGTCCCAATTAGAGAGAAAGCCATCAACTGTGGGTTGAGATTATCCTCTACTATAAATGAGCAGTTCTCGACGGTTGTATTGTCTATTGATGAACTGCTTCTTCCTTCGATTGTCAAATTTTTTATCGTCGCAAATTCACCAGCATCCTCATTTGAATTCAATAGGCTCAAAACAATTCCTGAAGACCTGTTTTCAATCTTCAATTCGCCTTTCCCATCAATAATGAGCTTTTGCCAATTAATTGAGAGCCCCCCTGATGGCGTTGCGGGACTAACAAGAATATCAGTGACTCCGTCAGCTGGCTGTATAGTGAGTGTATGGCCCAGAAGCTCCTCTCTTTCATTCAGTTGTGCCGATGATATGACTTGATCTTCCAGCAGTTCCAGTGTTACATCTCCAACAATACCGATGTTAGTCAGTCTGTTGAACGCGGTTGCAATGTTTTCAAAATTGCCGGCGTCGCCAACCGAGTAAGTTCCACCAGGTATTGTCTGGTAATTGACAGTTACTGACCAGTCAGCTGTCGTTTGACCATCTTCTGCTGTAACAGTATAATCTTTTGGTATTCCTGGGTTTAATGTAACGAACGACCCGATTACCGGGCTTATCGTTGCGCCAAAACTCAGCTCAACCGTTGGAGCAAACTTATATGTTTGAACGCCACCTAATGAATTGAAACCAGCCAACCCATTCACGGTCATTTCTACTGTTTTAGCAAAGTTATCAATAGTTACATCACCAATAATTCCATCCATTGTCCAACTCGTAATGTTGGCTACAGTGTTGATGGCTCTGTTAACAGTGACTGCATAGATCTGAGTGGTTGAACCATCTTCGGCGGTAACTGTGTAGTTCACAGGGTTGGTAAAATCCGTTTCCACCCCACTTTCAGGGTCGATTGTGGCTCCAGGATCAATTGTTATGGTTGGGGTAAGTGCCGTTAAATCTGTACCAGGTACTACTTCAATGTCAATTGTACCATTCTCAGTATCAATAGTGGCAGTACCAGATTCTTCTGTCATTGAAAAAGACAGTACATCTGTAAATGCATTGGGCACTTCAAAGGCTCCTCTGCTTACTGAGGTAGTACTTCTGATGTCGCCATTAATATCATCAATAACTTCGGCTAAGGGGGTTGCCCTCAGGTCTTTATCATCAAGTGAAACACTCGACAATGAGAGATCCGCATTATCAGCATCCGTAAATATTGAGGAAATGAAGGTTGTTGTCGGGGCAATCGAAAGAAGAGTTGCCTGGTCTGAGGCATTTGACGTATACTCGATGGTACTTACGCCGTCATCACTAATGTGGACATTGTTATCTGAATCAGCAGATTGCACACTTGAAAAAGCTACAAACTCCTTAGTAGTTCCGCTTCCTGAAGCCCTCTCTATGCTGATATTGTTGTTCTTAATATTTGTTCCAAATCCTATGGCATAGTGTGAGCTATTGGTTTCAGTACCGGTGCCATAAATACGGATGCTGTTATGATGGATATTGGTACCACGGCCAATACCAGAGGTTGAGTTTCCTCTGATAGAAATCGAATTATTGATGACATTGTCGTAATTATCAAGGCCAGCTATTGCGGCAAATAAGGCGGGGTCGTCAACACCTTCGTTATAAAATTTATTCCCGATAATATTGATATCGTCCAGATTGCTTCTTTGAAAAAAGATGCCCCTGATATTTGCAGAAGCGGCTGTATTAACAGCCACAAATTCACAACCTATAATATCAATCCCACTAATCTCAGAGGTACCTGAATTAGAGCTTATTCCTGTAGCATCTAAAATGTTAAACCTGAGGTTCCTTAAAGTGAGATCGTATGCACCATTGCCAAAGAAATTTACCCCTTCAATATTCTGAATATTAGAATTGAGGTTCATTACTATGTCGCCAGAGCTAGGGTCAGCACCATCTATAACCATATTTGAAATTGCACTATTGATCCTAAGCACTGAGCCGAAGTTAGACTCTGGATAAAGATCGATTTGTGTAGCCCCAGCTTGCGGCCGGATTGTGACATTATGGGTAGGATCTGGATTAGACAGAAAAACTGTTTTTGTGACGTTGTAACCATCTTCAATTTCAAGAACAACATCCCCCGATAATCCAGCTAAACTTAGCTGACTGATTGCATCTGTCAGGGTTTCGAAAACACCATTATCGCCAACAGAATAACTACCTGACATTCCCTGCCAGTTCAATGTAATTGTCCAGGATTCGAAATTGTTTGCTTCGGCCCTGACAGTCATCGGAAATGCTACCCCATTTTGGTAAAACTGAGGATTAGATGAAAAACTATTGGTTGCTCCAGGTGATAATTCAAATGTTATATCTGTCAGAGATGGATTGGTAGCTTCAACTGTAGCAACAATTGTATTATTTGTATTATCTATTACCGGGCTACCCACAACTCCCTGGATGTCAACCGA
>JAJCYL010000627.1 GCA_029262955.1 Cytophagales bacterium
ACCTAAGTGCATTTACAGCAATAGATTCAGATGATAAGGCCCCGAAGAAAGTCTATGGACCTGATGATTGGGCTGGTTACTCGGAGTGGTATAAAATTACCACCGAACCAAATGTTGGAGATCCAACTGGGTTTCTACAAGGTAAGCACGGCGGCACAAAGGCATTTCGTGAAATCTATATCAATGAAACCGGAAAAGATGCTTACTTAAATAAGCAATTTCCTCTTCCTGATGGCACTGTTATTGTCAAAGAAGCTTTCAAAAACGAAAAGGCTTATGCTGCTAAGAAAAGTCCTGAACTTACCATTATGGTTAAATCTACAGCCGATGGCAGTGAGGACACTGGCAACTACATCTGGTACATGGGTGGAAGCGGTAGTGACAAGATGAAAGGTGCGGGTATGGATACTAAGTGGGGTAAATTCTGTGGAAGCTGTCACGCTTTTGGGCAGGCGGCTGACTATACATTTATGAGTACTCTCGAAAAATAATATTATAAATCTGACATATTGAAGCCGAGCTAAAAACTCGGCTTTTTTTGTTACTCCTCCCCCACCTGGCCATTTTCTCCCCACTTAGGAGCCACTGCTTGATTATTGGAATTACTATTGATATCAACGACTGAGAGGTCCTCATATTTTGGCCAATCCTTCGGAACTTCCATGGTTTGACCAGGTTTTAACACTTTTAATTCCTGGAATTTTTGTTTGATTTCTCTCCAGGTCGTTTGGGACCAATTTTGGTCGCTGTAGACTTTCATTTCAGTATTCATTAGCGGGCCTGACACCGCTTTACCTATTAATGGCCACCAGGTGCTCTCCGTTTCGCGGTCCCAAAAGACAAAGCCATCCACTCCATCCCAAACTTCAGGATCGAAGTAAGTGTAACCACTCAGTGCAAATGTGAAAGTCCTATCTAACAATCGACGGTCATAAATTGCTCCCAGATCAGCGAGAACACAATAAGCTGCCATTATGGGCTCGCCATTCACTACATCATTTACAATTTCGTGATGGGTTAATAAATCTATTCCGTAGGCTCGTACGTCATCACCTATTTTAAGCAAGAGAAACCTGGCAGAATCCGGATATATCTCATCCGCCTCTTCAAGCGAGATAAATTGTGGATCAATCAATGCATGAAACCTCTCTCTTCCTATTCCATAATGATATTGATCGTCCTTAAGCACACTTCCCGTGATGTCAAAGTGCCAGGTACTGTCCTCTCCTCCCCAAAGTAATTTTTTTCCGTTCTTTTCAATAATCTTCCCGTTATCAGCCGCAATCGGTCGCTTGGATTGCTCCAGAGGTCCTTCAGATGCTTCCTTTGGTGGTGATTGAGGTGTACAACTAATTAAGATTGCGAGGGCAAGAGCGAATACTAATTGGGTTTTCATCTTTCGTTTTAGTTTTAAGAACACCAATTTACTTGCGATCATTCCATAAAAAAAACCACTCAAAAAATCGAGTGGCTTTCGAATCGCACTTGCCAAAACAACCAAAACTTTGATTTCAAAACACATTATTGCGCTAAAACAATATTCCCTTATTCCGTGGTTAGACAAGAGATGTGTGAAATGGTTTAATCTTAACGATAAATTTATTCTGGATACAAAAGATACTTGCTTCTTAGGAGCTTGAAGTCGTCTAATCCTGGCTGCCATGTTGATCGAATTTCATCAGCAGTTTTTCCACTCTCAATCATTCTTTTTACTTGATCTGTACCAACCAACAGATTGAAAATGGGAGTAAAGTAGTCATCGGGAGCACCCGCTAATTTGTAGAACTCAACCAGGTATTCGAGTTCTATCCTGTTTGGTGGAGTAATGGTTCTAAGGTCCAATCCATAACATTTCAAATCTTTATGAACCGGGTTATTTTGCATACCGGAAATGCTTTTTGGCACGAAACTAAACTCCCCATATTCAGGATCCGGATACCCAATAACCTGAAACGGCTCATAAGTACCCCTTCCCACACTTACCGGTGTTCCTTCAAACCAAACCAAAGTTGGGTATAAAGCAATTGATTGTTTGTCGGGCAAATTGGGTGAAGGCCTAACTGGCAATTCATAGCTAGTGCCATGTGTATAGTTTTTTAGGGGGATTACTTCCATGTCGCATTTAACACCACCTTTCAGCCAACCTTCGCCATTAATCATGGTTCCCAATTCCCCAATGGTCAGACCATAAACCAATGGTATGGGATGCTTTCCAACGTATGATTGAAATTCCTTCTCCATTACAGGGCCGTCCACATAATGTGCATTCGGATTGGGTCTATCTAAAACCAACAACTTGATATTATTCTCAGCACAAGCCTCCATCACATAGTGCAGCGTACTGGTGTATGTAAAGCAGCGAACACCTACGTCCTGAATATCAAAGATCATATAATCCAGATCCTGCACCTGTCTATTTGTTGGCTTATAGTTTTTTCCATATAGCGAGACTATTGGTGCGCCTGATTTTTTATCCCGAGTATTTCTAACCTTCTCACCTCTGTCAATGTTACCCCTAAATCCGTGTTCCGGTGCAAAAATTCTTTTAATGTCGATTCCCATGGCCACCAAAGTATCCACCAAGTGAGTATCACCAACGATGGAAGTCTGATTAACAACCAAGCCGATTTTCTTCCCACTAATTAGCGGGAGGTATTCCTCAAACTGCTCTGCTGCAGTTAAAACCGGCGACTGACCCAACAAAGTGCCAATTGAAATTGCCCAGCACCCGACCAGCCATAAAAATGAATGGAATATTTGTAGTTTGTAGAATCGTTTCATCTAATTTGGCAACAATACAACGTTAAACGCCTAAATTAAATAGATCGTTGAACCTTCCTTATTTTATTTCTCAAAGAATAACCCAGGAAGCATCCGGCTCTTTTTCCTCCATCATTAGCAAAATTGCCATTGCCAGTATTG
>JAJCYL010000628.1 GCA_029262955.1 Cytophagales bacterium
ATATTAGTAATGCTACTTATATTAGTGAAATGGAGACGGATTATATAAAGGGTCGGGGGTCACAAATTAATACTAAGAACCGATTTACCGATAAGGAGTATGTATTTGATCATGTAGAAGGCCTGGATGAGGAGTTTCTTCACGGAAAACCCAAGACGGAGCTTTTTTTCGAAAACCCTAAAAATATTATCAGTAAAAATGACAGCCCCGATCTTGGTTGGTCCAATTCAATTAACCCATATCAAGGCTGTGAACATGGATGCATATACTGTTATGCCCGGAATTCGCATCAATACTGGGGTTTTAGTGCTGGTCTGGATTTTGAAACAAAAATTATAGTAAAACCAGATGCACCTTCACTTCTCGAGAAAAAGCTCTTATCCAGCCACTGGAAACCGGCGGTGATCATGCTTTCGGGTAATACGGATTGCTATCAACCCATAGAGAAGGAATACAGGTTGACAAGAGGACTTTTGGAGATACTTCTTAAGTACAGAAATCCTGTTGGAATGATTACAAAAAATAGTCTGATCACCCGAGACATTGATCTCCTGTCAGAACTAGCCCAATTGAATCTGATCACGGTCCATGTTTCAATTACTACTCTTGATGAAAAATTAAGGGCAATTATGGAACCACGAACTGCTACCACAGCCAGACGAATGGAAACGATCAAAAAGTTAAGTGATGCGGGCGTTCCAGTAGGAGTCATGGTTGCTCCAATTATACCTGGCATTAATAATCACGAAATTTCAAATATTGTAAAGATGGCAGCAGATAATGGTGCCGTAAGCGCAGGTTATAATGTCGTACGCTTAAATGGCTCAGTGAGTACTTTGTTCAAGGATTGGCTTTTTAAGAATTTTCCAGATCGAGCCAGCAAGGTCTGGAACCTGGTCTGTACACTGCATGGAGGCAAAGTTAATGATTCAGACTGGGGCAGAAGAATGAAGGGAGACGGCAATTTGGCTGAATCAATACGGCAAATGATGGAAGTTTCAAAGAAGAGGTTTTTGAAAGGAAGATCTCTTCCCGAACTTGATTTGAATATTTTCAGAAAAGGAGGGAGTTATAATCTTTTCGAATGATTCATTCCAGACTAACACTCTGTTTAAGCTCGTTATGGATTCTTTCAAAGTCCTGATTATCAAAATGATCCCAGAGATTGATCAAGCGGCTATTAAACGGTGGTCTTACAACAATAATACTTACCAATTGGTCATTTACAACGAGAGCAATTTGAAAATTTCGTGAAACTAGGGTTAGAGAATTCAACATTTTAGAACCCTTAGGGGTTAATAAAATGTCCAATTGCCGCTTTTTACCATCAGGAGTAATGTAGATATCACTGATCGCAGCAAAGTTGTTAGAAGTAATTAGAGGCCGTTTTTCAAGACAGTAGTCCTTGCGGTTGTTAAGAAGCTCCTGCTTATTAGGGCATAACTTCCCCTCAAGCCTGGAAACCAGGAATATAGCGGTAGTCTTTTGACCAGAGGCAGCGCATATATTGAATATACAACCCAGCAGAAATAAGAAGGTAATATTCCTCAAACAATAGACTTTAAGTTTAATGTAGTAAATACTTCATTATCAACTGTACACTGGCCGGATTAGTAGATAATAGGATATCATGGACATCACCTAATCTCATCAGCATTTGTACGTCTGGTTCGTGCGATGTTTGTTCAATGGATCTCTGAAAAATATCACTAAATCTAGTTTTTTCTCAGCAGTAAACTTCAAATCCAGCTTTTTCAACATGTTGACCAGTTGTGTCCTTGCTACTAATTCAACCAGCTGTAAGTGGCTTTTGAGTGCAAGAAGAAATTGCACCATTTCAGTTTTCTTTCCATCATGAGCTATGATTGCTATTTTCATCCATCAAAAATAGTGAAATGAAAAGGGGCTGCCCATTGGGAGCCCCTTTTCAAAAAATCAAAAATGTTTTTAAAATTTAACTAGTCATCGCTCGAATTTCCGGATATGAAAAATGCGCCGCCAGCCAGGCCGAGGTCCTTAAGTAACATGGGCATTGAAGATTCATTGCCACCTATTAGGCCTGGTAAATGTATTGATAAAACAAATATGAGTAGCATTATGCCGAGTAGCATTGTAGCCAGCTTCATTTTCTTATTGATAATGATTGAAACTGAAGCAGCTATCAGGGCTATTCCCGTTAGATAGACCCAAATAACACCACCTGGAATAGGAACCATTCCGGCCATGCCGTCGGCATTTCCAAAGTGGAATACACCAAACATGAGCATTGGGATTGCAAAAAGAATACGGCCTATTAAGGCAAAAGGTAAATTGTTCATCTTTTTATGGATTTTGGTTAGAACATCTAGTTTACGTGTAACAACATCAATATACATATATTTAGTTTCAATTAATTGAACTTTTGAGATTACGTCATGCCCTATAACTAATATTCAAGATGATCCGTGCCCATTATTATAAAACAAAAGCCGCTAATGCGTTAATTTAGCGGTGCTAAATTCATTAACATGAGGGCTTTAATATTAGGTTTCATTCTACTTTTTTCGACAGAGCTGTGGTCACAGGAAATGGGATCTTTTACAGACCCACGAGATGGAACTGTGTATAAGATCGTAACCATTAAAACCAAATTGGTTAGTGACACTGTTGACAGGGTCTGGTTAGCCCAAAATTTGCGTTACAACTCACCACATTCCGAGTGTTATAAATTTGAGGATGTATACTGTGAAGGGTTGGGTAGACTTTATGACTGGCATGATGCTCATGAGGCATGTCCTACCGGTTGGCATGTGCCCAACTTCGATGAATGGTCTTCGCTTTTTAAAATGTATGGTGGAATTAGAAAAGCGGGTAAAGAGTTAAAGCTGGATGGTATCAGTAATTTCAATGCGGAATTTGGAGGTATGGGGGACACTAATAACAGATTTTATAGTGCCGGGCATTTGGCCAATTACTGGGACTCAGAAAGTCATCATGTTTCTGAATCCAGTGGAGGTGTAGTGAGTATACATTACCAACTGGATGACATCACCCATTCGGCAGTAAGCAATAAAAACCGGAATAGTGTACGTTGCGTTAAGGATTATGAAGGTTACGAGAAGTAGGTGATTAATTTTTTATGGCGCCAGCAAGTGTGTCATTGTGCTCGTTGATAAACCTTCGTAAGTAACTACCGATAAAGTCAGCCCCCTCAAAACCTGCATCTCTTGCAGCTTTTTCTTTTAGCATAGGATCAATATCGGCACTTGCTGCATAGTCTTTTATGTCCTTATAAAAACCAATAGAAAAATTATCCCACTTACTACCAGCTACCTTATTGAATATTAGGTTTGGCCTTCTTCCTATGGCAACCAGGTAGTCATTTTCCATTTCACGTTCTTTTAACAGCTCTCTTCTTTTGTTAGCTAAGGCCACAAACATTTCGACATGATAGTAATCGTAGGTTTCAAACATTGATCTAAATTCTTCCAGTGTAGGTCCCTCTACAAAAAGTTCTTCATGATATGCTATATAATCATATATGATATTATCATATGGTTTGTCCAGGAAAACAGCGTCTTGGCGTTTTTCAAGACTATTAGCACTAAAATATGAACCCATTGACTCAATTGGCCAAATCAAAAACAAATCCCACTGATCTCCTTGACTATGCCTCATCATAAAAGGCTTTTCTAAACCAAAAACCTCGTGGTTGCTAATATCCTCTTTTAGCAATTCTATCAGCTCCATTAGCTTGTCAGGTGCTGCTCTCACCAGTACCAC
Organism: Cytophagales bacterium; assembly: GCA_029262955.1. Classification (GTDB taxonomy): domain Bacteria; phylum Bacteroidota; class Bacteroidia; order Cytophagales; family Cyclobacteriaceae; genus JAJCYL01. The sequence goes on from JAJCYL010000628.1 coordinate 3,763, forward strand.
TTTGTACACATAGTGATCCGCTTGCACTGAGCTGACTGATACAATTAACAAAAGGGTAAGAATTAGATTTCTCATGTTCATGCGTGGTTTTCTACCATTAAATCTATTAAAATTAAGGCGTAAAATTAAAAGCATTGCCTAACAGTAGGAATGTTTTATTTTAGCCGCATTAAAAGAAATTATATGGAAACAATCGACGACGCATCGAGAGAAAATTGGGGTAGTAAGTTTGGTTTTATAATGGCGGCTGCAGGTTCTGCAGTTGGCTTA
>JAJCYL010000629.1 GCA_029262955.1 Cytophagales bacterium
CTCCATCCGGCCGGATGCCGTTAGTATGGGCCAGAAGTTCCAATGCACAAAGCGATATACTCCCTGATGTGTAAATAACCTGCTGTCCCAATAAATTCCATCGATTGGGAGCACCCGAGCATTGTAAGCTTTTAGCATACTTCGCTCTGGCAAGACGATATACGATCATACGTTATCACCATATTCGATGGCTGTGAGCCTATTATCTAAATACTTGATGCCGGAAATGGTGGTAAGAAAATTGACAGGCTTGTCATTATCAAAAAAGAAATTGGGCTTTTCCATCCAATCATTAAACTTACCGTGCGAACCGAAAACGTTGATCCCATGCCTGTATAATGACAACATGGCAAAAACGTGCTCTTGCAAGTGTGGCTTCATTGGCAGTGGTGTCATTTTATAACTTCTAAACGTTTTAATATTCATATTGAGGGAAATGGATAAAGTCTCATCCTTTAGGCCCGAAACCTCCTTTAAACTGGTGAGATAGGCAGTATCAATTTTATTTTGCCTTACAGCATATAACATCTCTGGCTCCGAAAATTGTGCTGGAACATCCTGAGGGCTTTCGTACAACTTATTCTTTCTCATACACAAATGTACCGTTTTTACCTTAACATAAAGGTAATATTACCTCTTATTAACTAAATTCATTTATAAAGTCGATAATGCACCATAGAGAAATGTACAATACAGTAGTGGATCAACTTGGCTTTCAGAGAATTAATATTTGGATGCCCAAACACGCAAAATAAGATGACATTTGGGCAGGTCCCCTGCCTTGCCAGGCAGGCAGGCTTTAGGGAATAGAAGGGTTAGCGATGGCCCATCAAACACCCTGCCTTCAGCATCCCTGAAGCCTGCCTGCCCCTCCTGTACGGCGGGCAAGCGGCAAGGCAGGGGATCCAACCACACAAATCTCCTATCTGTCATCGGAAGCTTATTGAATGGTTTGAATCGATAAATTGTAATTATTTCGTATCATTGTGCGAAATAATTCGTATAACTTAATATGGAAAGCATTGACAATATTCTAAACGATCCTGCCGCCCGCTATTATAAAGCAAGTGAGGGCATTTCCAAATCAGATTTTATATCATTCGTAGCGATGACTGGTCTCAACCTTACTGAGTTTTCAGCGCTTCTCCCTGTGAGCAAAAGAACGATTGAAAAAGCCAAAAATAAAGATCTATTGAGCCCCGTAGTAAGTGACAGGGTGTTACAAATCGTTTCACTCTACCAATATGGCAAAGATGTCTTTGGCGATATCGAGTCCTTTAAAGGCTGGCTACAATCCCCACTTATAGCATTAGGCAGTAAAAAGCCTATCGAATTTATGAATAATGACACAGGCATTTCCTTTGTAAGAGATTTAGTAGGGAGAATAGCTCACGGCGTTTATTCCTAATGATTTTACATAGAATAACCTCGAGAGCACATACCCATGACCTCTCAGGAACAGGTGCGATGTTATTTGGCGGAAGATGGAATCAAAAAGGTACACGATTATTGTATACTTCAGAGAACCTGTCATTAGCCGCTCTGGAGGTGGTTGTTAACCTATCGGCTGACAAATTAGATCGAAGCTTATTTTGTGTTGAACTGGATTTCCCAGACTACCTGAAGGTGGATATACTTAAAACCTTACCCACGAACTGGAACTCCTATCCTCATACAGGGAATTCCACAGAAGTGGGTACAAATTTCGTGAAAAACGATGGCCTCTGTTTGAAGGTCCCCAGTGTCATTATTCCAACCGAATATAATTATCTCATAAATCCCTCCCACGCTGATTTTTCCCAAATTAAGTTAGTTGACACTCGCCCGCTGATATTAGACAAGCGGATTTTTCAACATCTTTCACAATAATCCGCAACTTTTCTCTCGATTATTGTCACAGCGAAATATGACTCTCATCAGCATCTGGGTTATCTGTCGATGGTACCTTCCGGCCCATCTTCTATTTTAATGCATAAATGAATTTGAGCTTCCAGTTTACTACAAATAGAATACTCGCCCTCAGTCTTGGTATATGCTACTTCTGGTTTGGGATATTAAAATTTTTCCCCGGTGTGAGTCCAGCCGAAAACTTAGCCAAGGAAACAATTGAAATGTTAACATTTGGATTCATTCCAGCATCGGTTGCCATCATCCTTCTCGCTATTTGGGAGACCACAGTTGGTGTGCTTTTAATGGCCAATTACACCAAAAAACCAGTTATCGGCATCGCGATGGTTCATATTATACTAACCTTCAGCCCAATGATTCTGCTTCCTGAATTATCTTTCAATGGTGCTGCATTTTTGCCAACTCTACTAGGTCAGTATATTGCAAAGAACTTAGTGTTTATCAGCGGTTTTGTAATTCTTCTAAAGAATTAGATCCTTTCTACACAGCTGGTTTACTGGTCCATAGGTTATTTCTGATGACAAACCTCCAGGGCTTCAAGGCATCCTCTTCTGCATAATCCACCCCCACTCTTTTACCGACTTTAATATTAATTGGCTTTAATTCAATTCCCCGATCTTCAATCCAGAGGGTATCCCCCGTTAAATCCTGGCCATACATTTTAGTGGTAATTCCGAGTGCTTTCGACAATGATCCCGGTCCGGAAGAGAGTTTATTTCCTAGCCTTTTCATTTTTCTTCGCTCCATCATCAAATCGAGCCCTTCAATAGGTTCCAAACCTCTAACCAACACGGCATCGGCCAACCCATCCACGTTAGTGGTTACATTGAACAGATGATGTATGCCATAACACAAATAGACGTAAGCTTTTCCTCCTTCCTGGAACATGATTTCTGTTCTTTTGGTCCGCCTTCCATTGTTGGCATGGCAGGCTTTGTCGTTCTCACCACAGTAAGCCTCAGTTTCCACAATCATCCCACTACTCAATTGGCCATCAATCCTGGTTACCAATATCTTACCCAGTAATTCCTGCGCAATTTGCACCACATCAGATCGCGTATAAAATGATAAAGGCAGTTTCATCTTTAATTAAAAATGACGTTACAAACTCCAAGTTAAGCCTCAGAAGTTTAGTGGTGAGCCAAGTTTTAAACAATTTTGTGTGATGAGTTTCCACCAGGAAGTTTTCGATTTTGTACAACTTCAATTAAGTGAACAGGTGACCATCAAGGATGAAACTATTCATGTAGCATCAATTAATGTATCGTTCGAGCTCCGGTTTTTATCAAAAAAGGCAAATGAAAGTCACCCTGGAAGTAGCCTAATCTGGGAAGACCAATGGGCAGCCAAAAGGCCCATTATTGAATCACGAATATTATCAGTCCTAGGGAAAAGTAAGCGGATCTATGGCCGAGAAACATCGATCGTAAAGCTAACTCAACCTGAAACGAACGACTTCCTAAAAGAAAATCACCTGATTGGCACCACCCAGGCAAAGACTAAATTGGGTCTTTCGAAAAACGGGGAAATTCTGGCCGTTGCTACATTTAGTAAACCAACAAAAATTGATCGTAATGGAAAAATCTATAAGTCCTATGAGATGATTCGGTACTGTACCTTAAATGGCTTTACAGTAGTCGGCGGCTTAAGTAAACTCCTCAATCACTTTATTTCGATTGTGCAGCCTGATGATATCATGACTTATGTGGATTCAGAGTGGTCAAAAGGCAACAGTTTCAGTCAGTTGGGCTTTACAATGGTTGAACAAACACCACCCCTTGAGTTTTGGATTGATTTGGATTCCTTGACACGTCATCGTTTAGTCGATAAGCGAACTCTCCCTCCAAATGCCATCATCATCAAGAATGCTGGAAGCTATAAATTCATAAAATTTCTGAAATGAGCGAGAAGCCAAGACTTGTAGTTATACTTGGACCAACGGCTGTTGGCAAAACTAAGGTCGCTACCCACCTTGCAGCTCAGGTCGATGGCGAAATAATCAGTGCAGACTCACGGCAAGTTTATAGACAGCTCGATATCGGCACGGGTAAAGATCTGGCTGACTATGTTGTAGGGGATCTCGTTATCCCTCATCATCTCATCAATAGCTGTGAACCAAATGAAGAATATAACCTTCAGCATTTTCAACAAGATTTTGATCAGGCCTACCTGGATATTTTGTCTCGATCAAAGTTGCCCATTCTTTGCGGTGGCACGGGACTATATATTCAGGCAGTTTTGGAAAATTATCGGTTAACCTCGATACCAAACAATGCTCCACTACGAAAAGAACTTTCTAAATACACCAATCAAGAACTTAAGCATAAGATTTCGGATTATTACTTCCCTGATGGATTCCAACCTGATATCTCGTCCGACAAAAGGCTAATTCGAGCCATTGAAATTGGGGAATTTTTGAAAACCAATGCCATTGAAATAGGTGCAAGGCAAGATCGGAAGGCCTTAATCATTGGATTAGACATCAATCGGGAATTGAGGAGGAAATTGATTACCAAGCGATTGGAAGATCGCCTCAACAACGGATTAATTGAAGAAGTGCAGAGTTTGATAGCAAGTGGAATTACTAAAGACCGGCTTCGCTATTTTGGCCTGGAGTATAAGTTTATTACAGATCATTTGGATGGATTAATTGATCGCAAAACACTGTTTGACAGGCTCAATGTGGCGATCCATCAATTTGCAAAAAGACAAATGACCTGGTTTAGGAAAATGGAGAGACAGGGCCATCAAATCCACTGGATTGATGCGCAACTACCTCTTGATCAGAAAGTCGCCGGGATTGTGGATAAGTTCGGTGGAAAAGTTGAGTGAAAGTCAACTATTTTCTCGTGATCCCATCGGTTAACTTCGCAACTAAATAAACCAATTGTCATTCTGACAAACCACACTCCACCTGTTGGTGTAAACACCAACCACGGCGTGAGTTGAGATTATGTTTTTATGCGCCTGAGCCCGGACACCATTGATGAAATAAGAAACCGAGCCGATATTGAAGATATCGTTTCTGATTACGTCAGCCTGAAACGTAAGGGCAAAGACATGTGGGGTTGTTGTCCGTTCCACAACGAAAAGACTCCCTCTTTTCATATCCGCCCGGATCAGGGTTTCTATAAATGTTTCGGCTGTGGTAAGGGTGGAGATGCCGTCACTTTTGTCATGGAGTTGGAAGGGCTTGAATATGTAGCGGCCATGAGGCACCTGGCCCAGCGTTACGGGATTGAAATTGAAGAGGAAGAACTTACGTCTGAACAGGAGGAGCAACAATCAGAAAGAGAAAGTCTTTATATCCTGCTCAATTTCGCTAAAGAGTATTTCAAAGACCTGATATGGAAGCAGGAAGAAGGAATGAAATATGGCCTCTCCTATTTCCGTGAACGAGGATTCTCTGATGAAACCATCAAAAATTTTGATCTGGGATATAGCCTCGATCAATGGGACGCCTTTATCAAAGCGGCAAAAAAGAAAGGATTTAATCAGGATTTCATCAGTAAGGCAGGCCTACAAGTTGAAAAAGATGGAAAAGTATATGACCGATTTCGGGGCCGGGTAATTTTTCCCATCCACAATACCATGGGCAAGGTGATTGCCTTCACCGCCAGGACACTTAAAGCCCTTACGAAGCAACCCAAGTATGTCAACTCTCCGGAGACGGAAGTATTTCATAAAAGCAAGGTCCTTTATGGACTATTTCAGGCCAAACAAGCCATAAGGCAAGAAGACAATTGCTATCTGGTTGAAGGACAGACCGATGTAATTTCAATGCATCAGGCTGGTGTTCCTAACGTGGTGGCCTCATCTGGAACAGCACTATCAGAGGAACAAATCAAGCTGATCAGCAGGTTCACTAAGAATGTAACCGTCCTGTTTGATGGAGATGAAGCAGGTATCAAAGCCTCACTCCGGGGAATAGACATGATTCTGGAGGGAGACCTTAATGTTAAGGCTATAGTTTTCCCTGACGGTGAAGACCCGGATAGTTATGCCCGCAACGTTGGATCAACAGAATTTAAGAAGTTTCTGCTCCATGGGGCCAAGGATTTTATCAACTTCAAAGTAGAGCTTTATGCCAGAGAATCGGCCAATGATCCTTTGAAGAAAGCTGAGTCAATCAAAGAAATTGTCAATAGCATTTCCAAGATTCCTGATCCCGTTAAACGTACGGTCTATATCAAAGAGTGTAGTAAGCTACTGGATATTGGAGAGTCTGTTTTGATTACAGAGTTGAATAAACTTATTCTTCAAAGCAATAGAAAAAAACTTAGGAGGGATAAACCGGCCTTCCTGCCAGAAGAAGTACTCCAGGATCCGGAGTCAGACACCTCTATTAAGCTCAACTTAGAAGAGATCATTCAATTGCAAGAAAAAGAGAGTATCCGGCTGCTCTTGAACTACGCTGACCAAATGCTTGAAGGCACAGGATTTGATCTCCAGCTGGCGGACTATTTTTTCCGTGAAGTGGATGATGTCGTCTTTACCCATCCCTTATACAAGGTAGTAATTGAAGAGTTCAAAAGTTCAATCGAAAAAGGTACGCTTCCGGGATCCAAATATTTCCTTCACCATCCCAATGACGGTATTCGAGAACTTACAATTGACCTGATTAGTCGCAAATATGAAATCAGCGAAAACTGGGAGAAAAAATATCGAATCTTCATCAAAGAGGAGCTCGAAGTCCTCAAAGATGCCTCCTTCACCAATATTTTGCGCTTAAAATTCCGTATTGTGCAGAAAATGATCCAGGACAACATGGCTGAAATGAAAGTGCCCGGCAATTCCGAGTTACAGGAGAAATTCATGAAGCGCCATCAGCACCTTAAGAATATTGAGATGGGAATTGCCGAATCTCTGGGCAACGTTACCGTTTAATCTCCCCCGCCTGCTACTAAAGCGATAATACCACCCGAAATTGCACCCATTAGTGTACCAATTACTACATCGGCCATAGCAGCTGTCATGGTCATTATGTTAGTCGTGTCATACATGACCATATCGAATCCTAAAGTCATTAGTAAGCCGACCAATGCCCCTACTTTTGCTCCTTCCGCAAATGTATTAGCATTTGCCCAGTTTCGAATAGCATAGGTCAATAGCGCTGCCCAGGACATATTGCCCAATACCAATGGCCAATACTGCATATCGTCTCCTTTTGGCACTCCCGTGGCAGATCCCTGATTCGCCGCAAAAAAATCCTGAAAGACAATGGCATAAAATATGAAGCCAAGAAAGAAGTAAACTATTCCGCCCGTGGCAGTGCCCACGATAAATTTTTTTACGTCCATTTTTTGTTAGGTTAAGTGATAATCAATAATTCAATTTACTGAATCTTATGAAAATCTTATCATCCAGGAGTCAATTCTTTGGATTATAAGGCCTCAGTTCATTCCATCTATCTATGAATTTTACGGCAGCATTTACAAACCGGTCCGTTTCCATTTTTCCCCATTCAGCTCTCGATTCCTCTAAATTTCTTACCCCCCATACCCCATTGGTTGACATCTCCGCTGAGCTTGTTCCTTTTCCAGTTTCTTCTGCCTTCAGGCCTTCTGCCAGAAAAACTCTCAGTGCCGTTGGATCTCCGTCCACCACCTCAGGCAACATTTTATTCAGATGGTCTGGTAAAGTCAATTTCGCGGTTTCGGCCTTATCCATCTGAACCAAATTAGGCATGAGATACATCGAGGAAGAAGTTTCACCAACACCCCCGTGGCGGTCAAAGACCTCACTCTTCGGTACTTCCGATGGATCTCTAAAGGGTGCAATAGCTGCACCCAAATCCACGGCGATACCGGCTGTAGTCTGGTTGATCTGATCAACGATGAACGTAGTTATGGCACGGTTACCTCCATGGGCATTGAGAATCATGAAGCGTTTAAAACCATGTTTAATGAGGCTGGCTATAGCCTCCATATGGACCTGAACTATCGTTTCTGCTTTTAAGGTGATAGTCCCGGTAAAACCCATATGATAGGGTGACTGTCCGGCGATTAATATTGGTGCAATGAGTACATCTCTTTGCTGTCCCACCAATTTAGCCCGTTCCGTACCATTCAAATAATCCGTTCCCAGTGGTAAATGCTTACCGTGCTGCTCAATTGCCGCAATTGGAATGATGACCATATCAGTCTTCGTCAACAGTTCCTCTACCTCAGGTACTGTCATATGCAACAAATAATTTTCGACTTTCTCCTGCTTCCAAAGTGGGTTAGTTTGACAAAAAGCTGCCGATGTTGAGATTCCAAGGAGTACACAGGTAATTAAATTCTTCATAATTCACGATTTTGAATGGAATTTAGTAAAAATTATATCCCATACCCCCTATACATCGTAGGGATAGTTGGCACATATTTTGCAAAAGGTCAATGCAGATCTCAGTTAAAGTGAAAAAATTAACATTCGTCGGGATTTTTCTGTTTATAGCGATGCTCCATAGCGAAGCCCAGGTCGGGGATGTCTCCAAGGGAAGTCGAGGAAATAAAGAAAATTCAAGAGGGTCGGGTAACTCAGATGGCGGTTCAAGGAGAGGGGGTTCAGGTGTCTTTTTCTTCTTCGAAATATTCGATTTCATTCATCTCATTGGCCAGGGACAAAAGGATCAGCTCTCCAAGAGGTTTGATGAGCCTTATCGTGTTTCATTGCAGGCCGGATTCAAAGGAGGATATTTCAACAAGGAAGGAACTTATTCATTCATCCCTTCCATCCGGGGCAATTGGGGACTTCTAAGTACTCATTTGCGTTCCAATCACATTCAGGATAGAACCGGACAATTTCAAACTTTAGATTGGCAGGTTATCCAATTCAATCTGGTCAATATCCCAGAGTTCACACTAAGAACAGGGACCGGATTGTCATATGTCAAGGACATCGACGATACACATCATGAGTCCACCGTTGAGCTCGAAGGTCACCTTCATGATCGAAGCATTAACCCTTTTTTATATTTCAGGTGGTCAAATGATTACCAAACAAATGACGTTCCGCGGCTCGAGATTAGTCCCGGTGTAGACTTTAGGATCATGCAAACCGGTAAATTCAGAGTTCACGCCACCGCTGCCTATTTATACCAAAGATATCTCGGTGAAAACCAGGGGGATTTCGTTCCCTTTCATTTTCTTCAAACAGGTATTAATCTCTATTTTTATTAAATCAACGTCAGTTTAACAATTCCACTGCACCCTTAACCCCAAAAGGGCGCAAGCCAGCATTACTCAATAGGCAGCGTCACACACTGGCGCAAGCGTCCTCTTGTGCCATATTACGCTCGCCAAGAGTCTTCCTATGTGAAATGTACTTTTACGTTCGCTAAGGGTCTTCCTATGTGAAATGCACTTTCTTCGGGGTCCCTTGCAGGAGACCCTGAGAGGAAGAAAATGCAAACTATCCCGATTCCTGAATTTATTTTTCCTACTTGGTGAACACAAGCGGACGATTGCGCCAGAGGTGTCTTCCTACGTGAAATGCACTTCTCAGGGTCCCTTGCAGGAGACCT
>JAJCYL010000630.1 GCA_029262955.1 Cytophagales bacterium
AGACATCCGCCCCAACTGTCATTAAGGAGATGTTGCTCTCAGTTTCTTCTGGTAAATCAATGCTATTTAATGACAATGTGGACGACAATGCCTGCCCGTATTCGGCTGAATAGCCTCCCGTGGTGAACATTGTCCCCTTGAACAAAAAAGGTGAAAAACGGCTTCTTCCAGGTGTATTTGGTGCAGACGGGTTATAGAATTGTTGCACTAGCATACCATCTATAAAAACCTTAGTCTCATTGCCAGTGCCTCCACGAACAAACAGCCTCCCTGACTCTCCATTTGTTTGCGTTCCAGGAAGTGTATTAAGAGCTCCCGGGATATCTGCTGTTGCACCAGCGGTGGTGGCAATGTCAAGTGGTTTTAAAACCACGCTCTTTTTCACATCGCTGGCTTCAAATGCACCGGCTGATATCACCACACCATCTAATTTGTTAATTTCTTCAACTAGTCTTAAGCTGAGCTGTTGTGTTTCAGTTGTGAGATTAATTGGCTGCTCTAAAGTGTGAAAACCTACGAAACTGATTACCAGGGTTTGATCCCCCTCTTCCTCTGTGGTGAATGAGAAGTTTCCATCTAAATCGGAGGTGGCACCATCGTACGTGTCTTCGATGTAGATATTGGCACCTGGAATGGTCTCTCCTCTCTTGTCGGCAATCGTTCCGGTAATGGCAGTTTGAGCCATTGAGACTTTTACAACTGATGTGAGAATCCAAAAGGCCAATAATTTGAGTAGTTGAGTTTTTGACATGGGGTTGTTCTTAAATCCACATCAAAATTGGAGGTGATTGGGCCCCTGTCGGATTTTATCTTACTGAATTGTTGAATTCGACAGATGAGTTGTGGTTAAGGAGTTACCATACAGATTTTAGAGAATAGCGAGAAATAGGGCTTGCAATCGATAGCGGTAAAATGATCCGTCATATATTTTGATTTATAGGAATTATACCCCTAAACTGCGTCCTTTAGGACAACATAAACCCATCACATTAGACATTACTTGTCAACCCAATAAGAATTTCTATGCCTAATCATCGTACGCATGAGTGATCAAAATCAGGAATTAAACAAAGATTCAGAGAGTTACAATTTACCCAAGGTTATCTTCATGGCTTTCGTTGCAGCTATTGGTGGATTTCTATTTGGTTTTGACAGTGGAGTAATAAATGGAACCGTTGATGCGCTTCAAAGCACTTTTAATTCCGATGCCGCAAGCACTGGCTTTAATGTAGCCTCTGTCCTCCTGGGTTGTAGTGTAGGTGCCTTCTTTGCCGGCACATTAGCTGATAAATTCGGAAGAAAACCCATGATGCTGGCCACCGGTGTGGTTTTTATTATTAGTGCATGGGGCTCTGGTATTTCTGAAGGCTCTATTGAGTTTGTTATTTATCGATTGATTGGAGGCCTGGCTGTAGGAGCAGCCAGTGTACTGGCACCAGCTTATATTGCAGAAATTGCTCCTTCTAAAATCAGAGGACGGCTGGCGACCTTACAACAATTCATGATTGTAATTGGTCTTTTTGCAGCATTCATGAGCAATTACTGGCTGGTTGGGCTTTCTGGCGGGGCCGAAGAAGTCCTTTGGATGGGGCATCAAACCTGGTCATGGATGTTCTGGGTAGAGATACTCCCTGCATCTATATTCGTTGTTGTGCTGGTTTTCATACCAGAATCACCGAGATATTTAGTAGCTGCCAACCAGCCTGAAAAAGCGCTCAAAGTACTAACAAGTATTACTAATTCGATAGATGCCATCGCTACAGTAGCAGATATAAAATCGACAGTAAGAGAAGGTAGTAAACCCAGCCTCCGTGATATTGTCAGTAATTATACGGGCAAAATCCATCCGTTAGTTTGGGTTGGTATAGGGCTGGCGGTACTACAACAGTTTACAGGTATTAATGTGATTTTTTACTACGGTGCTACACTCTGGCAGGCAGCAGGATTTACAGAGGCAGATGCCTTGCTCACCAACGTTATTAGCGGAACTATTAATATCGTTTTCACTGTCGTGGCCATCATTCTGGTAGACAAGGTTGGGAGAAAACCTCTATTATTGGTTGGAGCAATCGGGCAGGCAGTTATGTTAGGGGTACTTGCCTTACTTTTCGGAACAGCTACGGTGGATAGTGGGAATAATCTGATATTGGAAGGTAATAATGGTACTTATGCACTAATAGCTGCCAATGCCTATATTGCCTTTTTTGCAGCCTCATGGGGACCTGTAATGTGGGTTATGTTGGGAGAAATGTTTCCCAATCAATACAGAGGTGCTGCCCTGGCTGTAGCTGGATTAGCTCAGTGGGCTTCCAATTTCACCATTACTATGACCTTCCCCATTATGCTGAGACATCTTGGACTCGGTGTTTCGTATGGCGTTTATGCACTTTTTGGTGTGGTAGCATATTTCTTTGTCAAGGCCTTAGTGAAAGAAACCAAAGGTAGAAGTCTCGAAGATATGTCCCGTGAACAGGACGAGGAAGAAAGAATGCATGCTAAAGACCACTAATAATGAAATAAAAAACCCATCTTATTTATTTTTCGGCCATTATTCTAAATTCATACCCTAAAGTGTGTGTAGTCGAACAAACACTGTGATAAAAAGTTTATAATTCTGTTACAGCTTCATCACAATTCACACGTTTATTGAAGCAAACGTCTGTAAAATGAAAACATTAATAAAATTAATCGGCCTCTATTGTTTCATGGTTTTAACAACCTATTGCTCTGTGGGTCAGCAAAATGATTCAGGCAAAAACGTAGTAAAAATTACCAAGAGCGATGCAGAATGGAAGGAGCAATTAAGCCCGATAGCATATCATGTATTGAGGAAAAAAGGCACCGAAAGGCCCTTTACTGGTGAGTATGACAATTTCAAAGGAAAAGGGACATTCAATTGTGCCGCCTGTGGTAATCCACTTTTTCATTCAGATACCAAGTTTGACTCTGGCACCGGATGGCCCAGTTTTTACACCTACGCAACAGATACCAGCTTGCTCGACCTGGCAGATTATAAGTATGGTATGGTAAGAACCGAAGTGATTTGTTCCAGATGTGAAGGTCATTTAGGGCATGTATTCGAGGACGGACCTAAACCCACCGGATTGAGATATTGTATTAACAGCGCTTCATTGAAATTTAAGGAGGGGGAGTAAATGCTGGTAAAGCCAGGTGTTTTGCAAGGAACAAGTTCCCTCCATATTCTGCGTTGTCGATGGCGAAAAAGGAAGAAAGATCGTCACTCTGGGAGATCCCCAGGTCAAACTGTAGAATAACGGACTTCCATCCGGTTTTGTTTGTCATCCAAATCTTTACAGCTCGCTAAGGGTCTTCCTATGTGAAATGCACTTTCTTCAGGGTCCCTTGCAGGAGACTCTGAGAGGAAGGAAAGATGACGAAAAAGGAAGTAAGATCGTCATCCCTGCGTAGGCAGGGATCTCCATGATATGTGGTAACCATGGGAGATCCTCAGGTCAAAATGTAGAATAACGGACTTTCTTCCGGTTTCGTTTGTCATCCAAAATCTTTACAGCTCGCTAAGGGTCTTCCTACGTGAAATGCACTTTCTTCAGAGTCCCTTACAGGAGACCCTGAGAGGAAGAAAAGATGGCGAAAGAGGAAGTAAGATCGTCATTCCTGCGTAGGCAGGGATCTCCATGATATGTGGTAACCATGGGAGATCCCCAGGTCAAACTGTAGAATAACAGTCTTCCTTCCGGTTTCG
>JAJCYL010000631.1 GCA_029262955.1 Cytophagales bacterium
ATGTTGTGCCCCTTTTGAACCAGGACCTATGGGCGCTTAACGAAGAGCAAATTGCTCATGAAAAGCACATTGAGCAGCATCATTATGAGTTTAATCCAATAGTCACTGAGTTTCAAAAAATGACCCTTGAAAAGTGGGAGCAGTATGTTAGTTCTGAGCAAGAACGTGAAGGGAAAGAAAGGGAGGCTAAGAACCGATTCTTTTTCCCAGGCGCCGGTCTTACCAAAAAAGACTTGAAAGATTATAAAAAAGAAACGGCAGTTTTAGAAACTGTGACTGCATGATCACACTCGTTACCGGCGCTACCGGTCATCTGGGAAATAATCTTGTCCGTGAACTTTTAAAGAGGGGTGAAAAAGTCAGAGTACTGGTGCGTCAAACTGAGAATAGAGAGTTGGACGGATTAGATGTGGAGTGTGCTCTTGGTGACATTACAGACCAGGATTCACTTGCCAAAGCCGTAAAAGGGTGTACCCGCGTTTATCACCTGGCTGCTTTTGTCAGTATTCGCAGCGGTGATCGTCCCATATTGTATGAAATCAATGTATTGGGTACCCGAAAACTGATGCAAGTCTGTCGATTGGAGGGTGTAGAAAAAGTTGTGCATTGCAGCTCCTTAGGTGCAGTTGGTACCAACCCAAATGGAGCTTCCACGGAGGAGTGGGCAGTTAGCCCTTATGAGGAAACAACCGATTACGAAATTTCGAAAGCCTTTGCTGAGTTGGAAGTGTACAAAGAGATTGCCAGGGGCTTGCCTGCGGTAATTGTTTGTCCCAGTGGAATTGTTGGTCCCTTTGATTTTAAACCATCTCTGTTGGGTAATACGATTGTGGAATTTGCTCAGGGTAAGATGAAAGGCTATATCGAAGGGGGCTTCGACTTCGTAAACATGAAGGATGTGGTTCAAGGGGCCATACTGGCTATGGACAAAGGTGTTGTCGGAGAACGCTATTTATTGACCGGAGAGCAACTTACCATTGAGCAGACACTGATCTACCTGGAAGAGTTTACCGGTGTCAAGCGGCCAAAACTGAAAATACCAATTGGCTTGATGCAAAATATTGCGATAGTTAAGGACTGGATTGAACGTAAGTTTTTCCCGAAAACAATTCCCCGTTTCAATTACCACTCAATACGATTGCTACGAAGTGGCAAGCATGGGGATAATTCTAAGGCAGTTCGGGAGCTTGGTTTGCAGCCTACACCTGTGAAAGAAGCTTATCGAGAGGCAGTGGAGTGGTTTAGAGAGAATGGGTATATAGCTAAAAGAGCAGAATAGGGTTAATTTGAAGGAGAAATAGCAAGCATAGCGGTTATTATTAAGTTACTGATAACGCCTGATGTTGATTGATCCTAAACCGGCTGCCTATTGGATATGTCTGCTGTTTAATTTTAATTCGGGTGTCATCCTGTGATTTTTCCCGACAAACTGAGCGATTTTATTAAACGATTTCTGAATCTATCGACAAATGACGAAATGACATTTGAGACAGGTTTCGTTGGAACATCAACTGCAGCAGTCAGATGAATTTTACTAACTTTAGCATATGATAGTAGAACGCAAGGATAATGAACTTTTGGTAAGGTTGAAACTTGGTACTAGTGCGGAAAGAACTCAAGCATTATTGGATTTTTTGAGATACGAGGAATTGACAGCTAATTCAACTGCTACCAAAGAATCCACTATTGAATTGCTTGATGAGGTAAAAAGAGGACGATGGAAGCAGACTAAAGAAAGAATAGGCCTCGATGATTAGAATTGTTGTAGATGCCAATATTGTATTCGGCTCATTGCTTAATCTTAATAGTAATACAGGACAAATTCTAATCCGAGGATTTGAACAATATCAGTTTTTTGCTCCCTTTTTTCTTAACTAGGCCTGCAATGTTAATTAAGGAGTAAACCTTGTTTTTGTAGAGAATTCTTAAAGATATTTTGAGGTAGTTTCTAAGCATAATTCTGATTTAGACAATCATTCGTATCTTAAAGCCTCCACCGGATTAGCATTGGCAGTTTTAAAAGTTTGATAGCTTACGGTCAGACTTGTAATAGCTAAAGCTCCTAATCCTGCGAACACAAATATTTGCCACGAAAGATCAATATGATAGGCGAATCCCAGGAGCCAATCACTCATAAAATAGTAGCCAATCGGGCATGCAATTATGAAAGCAAGTACAACTAACCGTAGAAGTTCACTTGAGAGGATGGACGCCAAATTGAGGGTGGTTGCCCCGAGTATTTTTCTTATTCCAATTTCTTTGGTGCGCTTCAAGGCTACGAATTGGATCATGCCAAACAGGCCAAGGCAACCGATGAAAATGGCAATAAAAGAGAATACTTTGAAACCGCTGAAAATTAGATGCTCCTGTTTGTAATCTTTTTCAAGAAAGTCCTCCAGGAACGTATACTCAAAAACGCTCTCTGGAAATATTACTCCCCATTTATCACTGATGAAGTCAATCGTTTGCGTGACATTTGATTGATCAGCATTGTATCTAATGTTTGCTACGTCATAAAACAGGTTCCAGTTGAGGAGAATGCAGGGCGTAATGTCATCTTGCAAAGTGTTATTGTGGAAATCTTTTAATACACCAATAATAGTCGCTTCCCCTTCATTGATCGCTATTTTTTGGCCAATTGCCTCTTCTGGTCCCCAGCCTAATGATTTTGCTAACTTTTCATTTACGATATACTGAACAGAGTCATCGGATACATATGTAAAATTTCTTCCTGCAATAATTTCTAGTTCGTAAAAGTTGATATAATTTTTTCCTATTGCTTTCATTTCAGTTGAAATTCCCTCTCCTTTGGATTGATGAGGGAGCCTTGTATTAGTGCCATAACTTCGATTGGTAGAAGTCGGAGGACCTGACCCAAAAGCCACATCAACAATGTCAGGGTTGGACGTCAATTCCTGACGGAAAATTTCTATTTTACTTATATCAGGAATGGGCACAGTTAGGACCGCGTTTTCTTCATAGCCCAGGTCTTTCTCTAAAACGTAAGACATTTGAGAGGCTACAACTAGCGTACTAATAATCATTGCTTGTACCACGGTAAACTGAAAAACAACCAGAATTCTTCTGAGAAGCAGTGTGTTTTTGGTATTCTTAGTGTTTTGAAAGGCAAAAGCTGGCTTGTAAGCCGACATGACATAAGCCGGATAAATGCCGGCAACCACAGCAATGAAGAATCCAAAACAAGTAATAAGAACCAGATGCTCAAGGTGAAGTGTCAATGTCAGGTTGATATCTGATAACAGTTCGTTCAATTCTAACACTAAAAATTGGGTAGTGGTCAACGATAGCACAATTGCCAGACTGGTCAACATTGCATTTTCAATAAGGAATTGGGATATTAACTGGCTTCTCTTTCCCCCCATAGTCTTCCGTACGCCTACCTCTTTGACCCTATTGGAAGCATGGGCCGTAGCCAGGTTTACAAAATTAACGCAAGCCAAAAGCAATATAAAAATACCAGTAGTAAAGGCTCCAGCCAGGTATTTTTTCGGCATTACATAACTACCGGGACTACTGACGTATTTTTCATCTGTGTGTATATCCGTCAGCGGTTGAAGGAAATAGGATATTCTATCGTCGTCTTCAGCGCTTAAATATTTGCTTTTCCACGAGGCTATCTTTTTTTCAATTTCATGTGAAGCAAGATTGGTGGGAACCACAACGAACGTGGTCCCATTGTAATTACCTGACCAATTATTGGCACTATACGGATCCTTTAGTTTAAATAATTCGAAAGGAACTAATACAGAAAATAGCAGTGTAGAATTTGTTGGTAAATCGGCAATAATGCCGGTTATGATAAGCGGATCTTTGCCATCGAATAACAATGTTTTTCCAATAGCATCATGTGGAGATAACTCACCAAAATATTTTGTTGCGGTTGCCGAAGTCAAGATAATAGAAGAAGCTTCGTTCAACGCCGTTTCAGGATTGCCCGATAACCATTCATTATCAAAAACTTTTAAATAATCAGGATCTGCATACAGCACCTGATCTTCTTTGAATTTAATTTTATTTCCTAACCCATCATCAACTGAAATAATTGTATTGGTAATACCACCTGCCTGGGCAACAAATTCAAATTCAGAAAAATCACTTCGTAAAGCGTCGGCCAATGGAAATGCAGTGGTGCTCCAGTGATAGGTTCTATTCGCATACCTGGCCTCTTCAACCACACGATAAATCTTTTCAGCATTTGCATGATGTTTATCGAAACTGAGCTCATACTCAATAAACAAGAATGTGAGAATGGCACAGGTCAACCCCATTGACAGCCCAAGGATATTGATGATAGTCAAGGTTTTATGCTTGATAAGGTTGCGGTAGGCAATTTTAATGTAGTTTCTGAACATTGAATTACGGATTTTGAGGATTTAAATATTTGTGAATTAATGTTCCTGTTTGATTCATAAGTTTCATTCTATTCATGTCTATTTAAAATCCTGTTAATCCCTAAAATCGTGTAAATCCAGATTCAGACATTTTTCACACAAACACAATTATTCATACTTCAGTGACTCCACGGGATTTGCCAAAGCGGACCGGATAGTTTTAAAACTCAAAGTGGATAGGGTTAAAATAAAGGTGATAAGCCCTGTTGCCGCAAATACCCACCACGAGATTTCAATGCGATAGGCAAAATTTTCTAACCAGGCATTAGTTACGTACCAGGCAATAGGCCATGCGATGAGGTTAGCTACTAGTACCCATTTCATAAAAGTTGAGGACAGTAATAATAGTATAGCTTTCACCGATGCACCCAAGACTTTTCGGATACCAATTTCTTTACTCTTTTTTTCGGTGGTATAGGCTATAAGCCCATAGAGGCCGAGACAGGATATCATAATTGCAAGAAAGGAAAACAGGTTGGAGAACTTACTGACCAATTTCTCAGAATTATAGATTTCTTCTAAGTCCTTATTCAAAAAATAATATTCGAAAGGGTAGTCGGGTTCGAATATGTTATAGGTAGCTTCTAAACCCTTAATCACTTTTTGGAGTTCCTGCCCTTGGAATTTAACAAAGCCATAGGAGGTGTTTTCTGGCCAGAACCTGAGTATCATCGGGCCAATTTTGGAGTGCATGGATTGGTGATGAAAATTTTCAACCAAACCAATGATCTTACCTTTTTTATCCCAAAAGGACATTGTAAGACCAATCGGATCATCAACACCCATAAGCTTTGCAGCCTCTTTGTTAACCATGAAACTTGCCGTATCAGACTTCATAGATCTGTCAAAAGTTCGCCCCTTTATCAACTTAATACCCATTGTTTCTAAAATGTCATAACTACACTCTATAAAGTAAAAGCTACTTGGGTTGTCCGGGGTTTTACCTTCCCATGTCGGATCACTTGAAGAGCTAAATACCATTAGAGGGTTAGAACTTGATAGCGTGAAAGATTGTATGTGATTTGATTGTAGAATTTCATTCTCGAATGCTTCATGATGATCAAGGAAATTCTGATGAACAGGGAAATAAATGACGTTATCGGTATCTATGCCCAGGTTTTTGTGATTGATAAAAGAAATTTGCTGGTAAATGATTATGGTGCTGATAATTAGAACAGTTGTTACCACTAATTGGAAAATTACCAGTCCTTTTCTGAGCCAATGCGCATCGCTTAACAATTGAACCTGGCTTTTCAAAGCCATAATCGGGTTAAATGAGGATAACACTAAGGATGGGTAAATGCCCGCCAGTACTCCTGAAGAAATAGTCATAACCCCCAGCATCAATAAAAAACGGACATCATTGTAAGGAATCACAATCTGCTTTTCAGTCAATGCGTTAAAAAATGGCAATGACAATTGTATTATGGAAAGTGCAAGTGCAAGGGAAATCGAAGACATCAGGATGGCCTCACCAAGAAACTGGTTGA
>JAJCYL010000632.1 GCA_029262955.1 Cytophagales bacterium
GGCTCAGGCCTATTCCATGGCCACTAATTGTGGCAACATTACCGGCACGAAAAAAAGGTTGGCAGACATGTGGCAAGTCAGCCTCAGGAATTCCAATCCCATCATCCTTCAGGCGGAAAAGAAGGTAAGTCCCTTTTCTCATCATTGAAATCACGACTTTATTCTTACAATATTTGCAGGCATTGTCTAACAGGTTATTCAGTGCACTTTTTAACAAAGATTCATTTCCTATAATGGTTAAAAGTTCGTCGTCTAAGTCCTTGTCGATATTAGTTTTGAACGAAACATCCGGGTAAGTCATGCGCATATCGGCCAATACCTGCCAGAGGAGATTATCGATTCTAACCTTTTGCCTCTCTGAAGCCATCAAATCTTGCCCCTTAGCCAGGATAAGGAGTTTATCATTAAGCGCTGATAGTTCTTTCACATCTTCTTTCAGGGAAATTAGCGTACTTTCATAAGTAGCCTGGTCTCTTTGCTTTAGTAGGGCAACGTCAATTTGAGACAATAGTGATGTAAGAGGCGTTCTTAATTCGTGTGAAGCATGGGAGATAAACGATCGCTGACTTTCAAATGCTTTTTGAAGCCGTGTCAGCATCTCGTTAAAGGTAATTGACAATTGTTCAAGTTCGTCCTGTTTTGTACCCTCATCCAACCGCTCATTTAAATTTGTCACCCCTATTTTTTTTACCTGGTCAACAATATTTTTAACTGGTTGTAATGCCTTGCTGGCATAATATCTCCCGGCAATCCAAAGAATAAAGGCCATTAGCAGAAAAACGATAACCAGGATATTCCTGAGGTTGTCCAGTTTACGCCACCCGAAAACATCATATGCACTGGCAATAGTCACATAACGATCAAATGTTCCTTCAAACAGAATGCCTATAGCTTCGTGGCCATTCTGAGTCCATTCGAGGTATTTAATTAATCTGATGCGGTCGAGGTCTTCAAGGTCGAAATGAATGAAATTAGTAGTATCAGTGCTAAAAAGTTCGCTATTCTGGTAATCAAATACGGAAATTTTTTCTTGCGGTAATTTCAAAACATTTATTGATTCTATCTTTCTTAAAAGTTCTGCGTCCACCTCATCCACTTCAATTAGAAGCCTTGAGATTGCAGTTGCTCGTGCATGGAGACGTTCGTAAAACTCTTCCTTACGGAACTGGGCCGTAGAAAGATAAATCGCCAAAGAAGCCACCAACCAGATAATGCTGACAGTGATCAAAAAACGTAAGGTCAGACGTGATTTGATGTTCATGACACTTCCGAAATGTAATAGCCATGCCCTATTTTATTATGTATTAATTTGGTGTCATATCCCTTGTCCACCTTTTTCCTGAGAATGTTAATATAAACTTCAACAACATTGGTGCCCGGATCAAAATTGAGGTCCCACACTTTTTCGACAATTTCATAGCGACTCAAAATCTTTCCCTTATTTTTCATTAAAAGTTCCAATAGTGCAAACTCTTTTGCTGTGAGGTCGATCCTTTCATTATCTCTTGAAGCGCATTTCATTGCGAGGTTTAATTCTAAATCACCTATTTTTAAAATTTGAGTCTTTTGCGAGAAGTCACTTCTTCTTAGCAGAGATTTAATTCTAGCCAGTAGCTCTCTGAATTCGAAAGGTTTAACAAGATAATCGTCTGCTCCAGCCTCAAGCCCTTCAATTTTATCCTCTGTTGTCCCCAGGGCAGTAAGCATGATTATTTTAATATTCGTGTCTATTGCTCTGATCTCCTGGCAAATTTCAAAACCATTTTTGCCCGGGAGGATTGCATCCAGAACTATTAGGTCGAACCGCTTTTGTAATCCTAGCCTTAGCCCTATAATTCCGTCGAAAGCCACCTCAACAAAATATCCGTTTTCCTCGAGACCCTGTTTTATGTTTCGGGCAATCTTGCTTTCATCTTCAATAACTAGAATTTCCATAGGGGATTGAAATCGATTCAAGCGTTCATTTCCAAATTTCCTAACACAATTCTTTAGTTAGTACATTTATCCATGCTCTTTCTGCTTATAACTGATAATCAACGAGTTAAAAATACAAGGGTTCATCTAAACGGGAAAATACCCCGGACGTATAACCTGCTGATTTAGTTGTAATATGACATTTATTTCAGATAATTGAGCATATACGGTTTGGTATTCGTTGTCATGTACAACATTACATGTTTCCCGAAACTCTTCTTATTGTCTACAACCTTCTGGATGACACCATCTGCTGTAGACAATACTTGTGTTCCAATGGGTACACACCCATATCCAAACCTCTATGGAATTTCTTTTCTTTTAGAATGGGATCCATTCGATATCCAAATTCAGAACTGATCCTAAAGTACGGTGATTATTAAACAAGGTTAGAGAAGGATGTCTATATTTATGTTGACTCTCTAAATGTTGAAATATGAAATTTGGGGCCTTATCTATTGAGGAGCTTGAACAGGCAGACCTGTCATTAAAGCCAGATCATCCCAGAACTGCAGAAATTATTAAACAAAACAAAAGGAAAGGTGATCCTGAGGTATATGTCGGATGTGCCAAGTGGGGAAGAAAAGAATGGGTTGGAACCATTTATCCCGAAAAAACGAAAGACAAGGATTTTTTATCTGAGTATGTCAAGAACTTCAATGGCATTGAACTCAATGGGACTTTTTATAGCATTAAAAAGGCCTATGTCGAACGCTGGGCAGAAATAGCCCCCGAGGGTTTTAAATTCTGCCCCAAATTCAGTCAATTAATTAGTCATCGGAGAAGGCTCAATAATGTCGAAGATATGACTGAATATTACCTTGATGCTGCGAGTGCCCTTGGTGACAATTTAGGTGTATGTTTTCTTCAAATGCCTGAGAATTTTAACTCCAAAAAGTTTGACATATTAGCTACCTATCTTCAAAATCTGCCACGAGATTTTCCGGTAACCCTTGAACTTCGGCATGAAGATTGGTTCAGTGATCAGACTATTTTTGACGAAACTTTTGCCTTGTTGGAAGAGACTGGAAAAGGAGCCGTGATTACGGATGTAGCTGGAAGGAGGGATGCTTTACACCAGCGTTTGACCAATGATACGGCATTTATCCGTTTCAATGGATATAACCTTCACCCTTCAGATTATTCACGTCTGGATGAATGGGTAATTCGAATAAAATCCTGGTTGGATGCAGGTCTGTCAACTGTTCATTTCTATTGTCATCAGCAGGATGAAGTCAATACGCCTGTCACTTGTGATTATCTGATAAAAAAATTGAATGAAGAATGTCAGTTAGAGATCAAACGACCAAACTTCATTAATTAGCTTAACTTCAATACTAATTATCAAAATCGAAACCACTTAACCTATTATATCTTATGAGATACCTGACCTTAACCATACTCTTAATAGTATCATTAAACGCATACTCCCAAGAACTCTCAAAATTAAAAAAAGAGGCACTTGATGAAACCAACGCCTTGAGTTCGCAAGTCCATCAGTTGTGCCAACAGCTTTGGGATGTTTCAGAAACAGCGCTGAAAGAAAAAAAGTCTTCAGCAATCTTGATTGATGTACTTCAAAAAGAAGGATTCAAATTAGAGACCGGAGTTGCCGGTATGCCAACTGCATTCGTTGCTACTTATGGATCCGGATCTCCTGTAATCGGCATCCTTGCGGAATATGATGCCCTGCCCGGCGTCGGAAATGAGCCGGTACCTTATCGAGCGGTTAGAAAAGACGGGGTGACAGGTGGACATGGTTGTGGACACAATTTGTTTGGGAGTGCTTGTGTAAATGCCGCGGTTTCTCTCAAAAGATTAATGGATAAAGGAAAATTTTCAGGCACGCTTAAGTTATTTGGTACTCCAGCCGAGGAGACTTTGGTC
>JAJCYL010000633.1 GCA_029262955.1 Cytophagales bacterium
GGTTGTGCTCAATATATATGCGTACCCACAGGATAAAAAATATAGTGCGAGAGTGTCCCTGGAATATTTCAAAATAATGAATGAGGAGTCTTTTATCCTTATTTCTGCTAAGTTTAAAGGTGATGATGGTTTTGAACAGGCTTCTGATCTTGAATTCAGTGTTTATGAGGTACATAAAGATGACTCTCTAACATATCTGGACAAGGTGAAAACAAACGATATGGGGCAAGCAAAATTCATCATAAAAGACAATCTTGGAGAAAAATTGACAGATACGCTTTCTATATATACCTACATGGCTGTAATTGATAATAATGAAAAGTTTAAAGACACAAAAAAGTCGATTAGCTTTTCAAGGGCGAATTTGTCAGCGAATTTAGCAATGGTAGACAGCACATATCAAATTACTGCTATTTTGTCAGATACCTCCGGAGAACCCATAGAAGGTGAATTTCTGAGAGTAGACCTTAAGCGGTTTTACGGCTTGCTACGAATTGGTGAAGATAGATATGAAACGAATGAAAAAGGACTCATTACCGTCCCAATAGATGAAAGTATGCCTGGCGTTGAAGGTAATTTGTCTTTTGAGGTGACACTAAAAGAGAGTGATGTATATGGAACTATTAAAGCATTTATGGACGCACCCATTGGGGTTTCCATAGAAGATGAGTCATCTTTTGATAAAAGGACTTTGTGGTCACCCCCTGATAAAACGCCTTTTTACCTTTTGATTTTTCCCAATCTAATAATTCTGGGTGTGTGGATACCTTTATTATTTTTGACCTTTAACCTGTACCGAATTTCAAAAAACAAAGTAGATAAATTATGAAGAACTCAACAACTTGGATGATTTACATTTCTCTATCTATAGGACTGTATTCTTTTACGCAATTCGATCAGTCAACCGATTGGGATGTGCCCGAATCAGCTAAAAACGTAAAAAATCCAACAGATAAAACAGATAAAGAAAACCTGGCTATTGGGAAATCGATATACTCCAAACACTGTCGATCGTGTCATGGGAAGGAAGGGTACGGAGATGGCACCAAGGCCAAAGAAATGAACGGCGAAATGGGAGACTTTTCGTCGGAAGAATTTCAGTCACAGACTGATGGAGCCTTATTCTATAAAACAACTACGGGACGGGAGGATATGCCCATCTTTGAAAAGAAAATAAGTGATCCTGAGGACAGGTGGTTAGTTGTCAATTATTTAAGAACGCTTAAAGAGTAATGGTGCATTGGATCGATCAAAAAAAATTCTTGTAAGTTATGGATACAGAAAATCCCAGTATATCGCGTGAGGTTATGGCCGACAAATTTATTGCACTTGCCAATGAATTGACCAAAACTGAACCAAAAGAACGGATAGGTGCGGCTATAATGTTTGCTGCTGCCAGGTATAATGCTTTCGAGGCTGCCTCTAAAACAGAGGACTTAGAAAAGAATAAAGATGATGCGCTTAGCTGGTACAGTGGGCAATACCAAAAGATGCTTGATGCAAACCTTGAGGAATTAATTGAGGCTCATGCTTAGAAACGATGGATTTTATCCTTGATTTTGAATATTGCCTTAGGTTAGAGCCAAAATTATATACATTTTAACCTAAATTGTATACATCTTAAAGATGCCTACCATCGTACATTTGTCTGTACGCTTTTATTCATAAAACGAGAAGTGAAAAAAATTGCTCAAATATTGGCTATTGTTCTGATACTACTCTCCACCATAGGGGTTACAGTTACACGGCACTATTGTGGGGATATCCTTCAAGGCATCGGCATAAACTACGAGCCAAATTGTTGCGGGGATGAAGAAATGCCCAAGGGGTGTTGTCATAATGAGGCAGAACGCATCGTTTTGGAGGATGACCTCCAATTAGGCGTATTTGATTTCGAAGTAAATTTCCACACAATTGATACTATTGTTCATCTTTTCGAAGATTATATCAATATTCTTCATTACGAAGCTGAGGTTCATAAATCAAAGTTCGCTTTCAGATCTGACCCTCCGGCTGAATCGGATATATATATCAAGATTCAGTCCTTCCTGATTTAGCTTAGATTTTATGGGCTCTCGTATTTGGGGGTGTGGGTTATCCCTTCAAAGCGAAGGGCCAATCAATATATGCTTTAAGATTCCATAAAATCAGTCATTATGTTAAATAACTTTATAAGATTTTTTCTTGAGAATAAGCTGGTCACAGCACTTATCGTTCTGGTATTCATTGGCTGGGGAGTATCCACAGCTCCATTCAATTGGAAAATGGATTGGTTTCCGCGTGACCCGGTACCTGTTGATGCCATTCCGGATATAGGAGAAAATCAACAAATTGTATTTACTACCTGGATGGGTAGATCCCCTCAAGACATAGAAGATCAAATTTCCTATCCATTGACCACCGCTTTGTTGGGAGTACCAGGCGTTAAGACCATAAGAAGCAATTCCATATTCGGTCTGTCTACTATTTACATCATTTTCGAGGAAGAAATAGAGTTTTATTGGGGGAGGACGAGGATACTTGAAAAATTGAATTCTCTGCCAGCCGGCATAATCCCTTCAGAAGTGCAGCCAGCCTTGGGTCCGGACGCCACTGCTCTGGGCCAAATATTTTGGTATACGCTCGAGGGACGCAATCCCAAAACAGGTGAACCAGCCGGAGGTTGGGATCCACAAGAGCTAAGGACCCTACAGGATTTCTACGTAGGTTATGCCCTGACTTCTGCAAAAGGTGTAGCTGAGGTAGCAGCAATTGGCGGTTTTGTGAAGGAGTATCAGGTGGACATTGACCCGGTAGCCATGAAGCAGTACAATGTCAATATTGCTCAAATCATGAAAGCCGTCAAGGAAAGCAACCTGGATGTAGGGGCAAGGACCATGGAGGTCAACAATGCAGAATACTTGGTTCGTGGGTTAGGCTATATACGGAGTTTGGAAGACCTGGAAAAAGCAGTTATCGTCCAGCATGACAATACAGCTATCCGGATCAAAGATGTGGCCCAAGTGCACTTCGGGCCAGCAACCAGAAGAGGCGGATTAGACAAAGGAGGGGCTGAGGCTACCGGTGCTGTGGTAGTCTCCCGTTTTGGGGCGAATCCCTTGGAGGTGATAGAAAATGTAAAAAAGAAAATCGAAGAAATCTCTCCTGGGTTACCTTCAAAAGTATTGGCGGACGGGACGATCTCAAAAGTAACCATAGTACCGTTCTATGATAGAACAGGGTTGATTAAAGAAACTTTAGGAACACTGGAAAAGGCCCTTTCTGAAGAGATCCTTATCAGCATTATTGTAGTGCTTATCATAGTGTTTAATCTTCGGGCCTCTATCCTTATTTCAGGCCTTTTACCATTGGGTGTTCTGATGACCTTTATAGTCATGCGGTATGCCGGTGTAGACGCCAACATTGTTGCCCTTTCTGGAATAGCCATCGCAATTGGGGTCATGGTGGATGTAGGTGTGGTCTTTACAGAGAACATTATTCGGCATTTGGACCTGCCGGAAAATAAGGACATTTCAAGTAAACAAAAGTTAGAGGTGATTTATAAAGCAACCACCGAAGTTGCCACTGCCGTGATAACTGCCTTGACTACTACTGTGGTGAGTTTTCTTCCTGTTTTTGCCATGCAGGAAGCGGAAGGCAAACTGTTTAGACCACTTGCTTTCACTAAAACATTTGCCATGCTGGCGGCTCTTTTTATTGGTCTGGTCGTCATACCAGCTTTAGCACATTCACTATTCTCCATGAAGTTTGGAAAAAATCGGGTGGTAAGAATTTGGAATGTAACACTTATTGCCCTTGGTGCACTGTTGCTCTTCTGGTCAGGTAATTGGCTGGGGATAGTTCTCATGGCCATTGGCATCAACAATGTGGCAGAGAAATACCTGCCAGAAAACAGGAAATGGATCCATGAATATTTGAATGTGGGAATCATAATAATAGCAGTAACCATATTCCTTACCAGGGAATGGCTGCCTTTGGGATCTCAAAATAGTCTGCTGGCCAATTTTCTTTTTGTCATTAGTATGATAACTCTGGTTCTTGGTTCTCTACTTTTGGTAATTAAGTTTTATACTCCCATTCTCAAATGGTGTCTTGAGAATAAGTGGAAATTCCTAATGGTCCCTATCTCCATTTTTTTGTGGGGCATGTTATCGTGGAATGGTTTTGAGACCTTTTTCGGATTTATTGGAAATGGTGCCGAAAAGATGGGGTGGCAGATTAGGCAAACTAGCGTATGGCAAAGTATTAATGAAACTTTTCCTGCAATAGGCAAAGAATTCATGCCTGCTTTGGATGAAGGTTCTTATTTACTCATGCCTACAACCATGTCTCATTCAGGAATAGAGGAAAATATAGACGTAATCAAAAAGGTAGATGCCTATGTAGCACAAATACCCGAAGTGGAATCTGTAGTAGGGAAATGGGGGCGTGTAAATTCAGCTTTGGATCCCGCCCCAATTTCTATGTTCGAAAATACCATCAACTACAAACCGGAGTACATGGTAGATGAAAATGGTAACAGGTTACGCTTTAAAACAGATAAAGAGGGGAATTACCAACTGAGTGATGGCTCAACCTATCATCCCCAAAAGGATGGTTTTAGAAAAATTAGTAATGAAGAGTTGGTTGTAGACCAGCGAAATGGTGACTACTATAGACAATGGCGAGACCACATAAAGTCACCTGATGACATTTGGACAGAGATAGTAAAATCCACCAATATTCCTGGTATGACTTCGGCCCCTAAGTTGCAGCCTATTCAAACCAGAAATATCATGCTTTCTACCGGAATGCGGGCTCCAATAGGCATTAAAGTATTTGGGCCAGATCTGGAAACAATTGAGCGTGTAGGTTTGGATCTTGAGAAAATCCTTCAACAGGTACCAAGCATCGAAACATCTTCTGTTTTTGCCGATAGAATTGTAGGAAAACCATACCTTGAATTTGATGTGGACAGAGATGCCATTGCCAGATATGGGCTTACCATGAAGAACATCCAAAACTTCATAGAAGTCGCCATCGGTGGAATCAAACTGACTACTACCGTAGAAGGCCGGGAACGTTTTCCTGTTAGAGTAAGGTACGCCAGGGAGTTCAGGGTTAATCCTGAGGACGTGAAAAACGTGCTTATTCCCACTCCTTCAGGAGCACAAATCCCGTTAGGAGAGCTTGCAGAAATCACGTATCGGCGTGGACCACAGGTGATCAAAAGTGAAGATACTTTTCTGGATGGCTATGTGATCTTCGATAAAAGAGAAGGTTTTGCAGAAGTGGAGGTTGTGGAAGAGGCTCAGCGATTCATACAAGCCAAAATGGATGCAGGAGAATTTATGCTTCCAGCCGGTGTGTCCTACAAATTCACCGGTAACTATGAAAACCAGATTCGTGCTACCAAAAGGTTGGCCATAGTAGTACCCATCTGTTTATTGGCCATTTTTCTCATTTTGTATTTCCAATTCGGCGATGTCTCGACAACATCCATGGTCTTTTCAGGTGTTTTTGTGGCCTTTGCAGGAGGATTTATCCTTATATGGGCCTTTGGACAGGATTGGTTTATGAACTTTTCGCTAGCCGGGAATAATATGCGAGACCTTTTCCAGGTACATACGATCAATCTGAGTGTTGCCGTTTGGGTCGGCTTTATCGCGTTGTTTGGAGTTGCATCCGACAATGGGGTAATCATGGGTACTTATCTCAAACAAATTTTTGCTGAAGAAAAACCAAATGATGTAAAAAGTGTAAGGGCGGCCGTCCTACAAGCCGGTAAGCTAAGAATTCGGCCTGCGATAATGACCACCGCCACCACCATTATTGCCTTGTTGCCCATTTTTACTTCTACGGGTAAGGGCTCCGACATCATGGTTCCCATGGCCATACCCACGTTTGGCGGAATGTTGGTACAGGTGATCACGGTCTTTGTTGTACCTGTGCTTTATTGTATGTGGCAGGAAAGAATAGTTAAAAAGAATGGTTAATTAAGAATCCGAACAAAATGAGATCACTATTAATATATATCAAGGTTACATATGCTCTTTTGCTTTTTACAAGTTACACTGCGATAGCACAGGAAAGCGTTGAAGATCCAATAAATGGATACTTGCAGCAAGCTGCTCAAAACAACCCGGAACTAAAAAGCATTTTCAACCGATACCTCTCTGCCCTGGAACGTTTACCGCAAGCGAGGGCATTGCCCGATCCAACAGTGGTGTTTAGCGTTTTCACCAGCTCTGTAGAAACCAGGGTTGGCGCTCAAAAAGCAGGAATATCCCTGAGTCAGGCCTTTCCCTGGTTTGGCCAGTTAAAATCCCAGGAAGCGGCTGCGGCGCATTTGGCCAGAGTCCGCTACGAACTCTTTCAGGATAGGAAAAATGAATTGTACTATGATGTTAGGTCAACCTATTACAGGCTGTATGTCTTAGAAGCAGCCACTTCCATCACCAGGGAAAACATCAAATTACTGGAATCATTCAGAGAGCTAGCCAATATCAAATTGGAATCAGCCCGAGGAAGTGCCGTAGACCTTCTCAGGGTTGAAATGGATATGGCAGAATTGGAAAATCAGCTGGCCTTTTTGGAGGATTCTCGCCTGCCCATTCAAGCCAAATTCAAAGAGCTGCTGAACACAGAGGATGTTATTGATATCCAATTGCCGGATACCCTGGCAGTTGTCGCTTTTGAAGAAGGTAAAAATGTTCTATTGGATTCGATTATTGCTCAAAATCCCAGTCTCAAAAAGTTCGATTATGAGGTCAGCGCCCTGGATAGCGAGATAGATGTGGCTCAGAAAATGGGGCTTCCTTCTTTTAATCTCGGCCTGTCTTACATCAATGTCCAGGAAAGAAGTGGGGTCGATATTCCTGACAACGGAAAAGATGCCCTAATATTTCCCCAGGTGGGAGTACGTATTCCCCTCTATCGTAACAAATACAGGGCCATGGTCAAGGAAAAACAACTCCTGAAAACTTCCACTTCCGACGCTAAAGAAGATAGAACCAATCGCTTAACCACCCAGTTGGAGAAGACATGGAGGGACTATCTGGATGCGGACAGACGGATAGGCCTTTACTTGAACCTGACCAATTTTGCTAACCAATCTTTGGACATACTGGTGGCTCAGTACACGACTGCGGGTACAGATTTTGAAGAGATGTTACGCATGGATAGGCAGTTATTGAGGTATGAATTGGAGTTGGAAAAGGCCAGGGCCGACCAGAATACTTCCGTAGCATTCATTAATTATTTAACAGGGAAAAACTTTTAAAGAAATGAAAATATTAGACAACATCAAGAGTAAGATCAACTACGCCAATATCGGAGTTCTTATAGTGGGAGTCCTGATTGGGTGGTTGACATTCGGAGGAAGTGGAAATCCTTCTGAAAACCTTCCTTCTGATCATAGTGAGGAAGACCATAAACCAGGTGAAGTGTGGACTTGCTCCATGCACCCTCAAGTCAGGGAAGATGGGCCAGGGCAATGTCCTTTTTGTGGCATGGACCTTATACCGGTGGAATCTGACGATTCGGATGAAGATGGCGAGGCTGGACAATTCACCGTTAAGCTCTCAAATGCTGCAATGAAAATCGCTGAGGTATCAATGACCACCATCGAAGAAAAAGCTCCCTACAAGGAAGTCTATTTGCCGGGTAAAGTTGTGGCTGATGAAAGGAGGATCTCCCAATTGACCGCACGTTATCCTGGAAGGATCGAAAAATTGATTGTCAATTTTACTGGCCAAAAAGTACGTAAGGGCCAGGTATTGGCAAAAATATATTCCCCTGAACTGGTCACTGCCCAAAAGGAACTCTTTGAAGCAATCAAATACAAGGAGAGTAACCCCAAATACTATCAGGCTTCGCAGCAAAAACTCAAGTTATGGGATCTCACCGAGGAGCAGATAAAAGCCATTGAAGAGTCTGGAGAAGTCAAATTTTATTTTGAAGTTCTTTCTCCGATTACCGGAACCGTTACTATGCGGCATGTTTCTCTTGGCGACTACGTAAAAGAAGGTTCAGCACTTTTTGAGGTGATTAACCTCCGTCATGTTTGGGTCATGTTTGACGCTTACGAAAGTGACATTCCATGGATTAAGATGAAGGACAAAATTAAGTTCTCCATCAAGTCCATACCGGGTAAGGAGTTTGAAGCTACAGTCACTTTTATTGATCCTGTGATCAACCGGATGACCAGGGTAGCCGGTGTTAGGGCAGAGCTTGATAATCCTAAAGATATTCTCAAACCCCAGATGCTTGCAACTGGTATTTTGAAAACCATGCTTCCTGGAAGTGGAGACCAGTCTGTGGTTCCCAAGTCGGCGGTGTTATGGACCGGTAAAAAGGCAGTAGTTTATGTGATGACCGGTGATCATAACAACATGTTCCAGTATAGAGAAATCGAACTCGGTGCTGAAGCTGGCGACTATTATGTGGTGAAAGAGGGACTTAATGCTGGAGAAATGGTGGCCTCCAATGGAGTATTCAAGATTGATGCGGCCGCTCAGCTACAAGGCAAGCAAAGTATGATGAATCCGGAAGGGGGGAAACAATCTATGGGTGGTCATGCCGGGATGGATATGGGAGGGGATTCCAAGTCTGCTCCGAGCGGTAAGGAAGCCCTGAGCGCCCCTGACAATAAAATGCAGATGGACATGTCTGTGGATGAAAACTTCAAGAAGCAACTGACAAGTGTGTACAAAGCGCATCTGGTGATGCAGGAAGGATTTCTGGCTACAGACGCCAAGGCCGTCTCCACGGCTATTGCTAATGTAGAAGCCTCCCTCGCAAAGGTGGATATGAGCCTGGTAAAAGGCGAAATGCACAATCATTGGATGGGTAGCCTCAAGTCACTGAACGAGACACTTGGCCAGATCAAGGCAACCGGAGATATCGAAAAACAACGATTGGCTTATGCTGATTTTAATGATGCCTTATATAGCGCCATCAAGATGTTTGGTATTTCTGGTGAGACTATTTACTATCAGTTCTGTCCTATGGCGAGAAATGGCGAAGGAGCTTATTGGTTAAGCGATATTGAGGAAATAAAGAACCCTTATTATGGTGATGCCATGCTCACTTGTGGTGAAAATAAGGAGATCATCAAATAACTGACGTAGACAGGTGTTATGAAATAATAATTATTAGTCGAGATGATTATAGTCATAAAAAACTAAACAAGAAAGAGCTATTATCAATCGTTAATTGAACCGAAGGTGAAAGTAATCGGACATATCAATAAATTCAAAACCTACATAGCAGGGGCGTTGCTTGTAGCACTCTCAGGGATTTATGTATGTGACCTTGCTTGTTCTTTTTCCCCAACCCAATATCATGAAAAGCACGATACCGGGGGAAAGATGGATCAGATGACTGATATGCAGGCGCAGCAAAACAAACCTGGACATTCAGATTCCCGGATTCATTCACACGACCAGGAAAGTGACATGGCAGATTGTTGTGAGCAGGCTTACTTCCCTCTATTTTTTGGTAAAGATTTCAAGCATTCTCAGAAATACATAGATCATGCTGTTCCGGCTACGAATTATCTTTCAGATTTAAAGTGTTACGTAGAGGACATAACGATAGTACAGAAGCCACTTAACTCAAACGTGCTTCTTCCTCCCAAGATCCCCAATGTGCGGATCTTCATACAGTCATTCCTGAATTAGGTCATTTATAGTGGTGCAGGTGCAGTGGTAAATGTACAGCTGAACCTGACCGGAATTATAATGAACCCATTTCAGACGGAATTAGATTAAAATTATGCACATGCTCGATTATTATAAATTGATCCTTAAGAAGGTCAGTTTCAATCTTGAACTGTTCAGGAAAGAACTCATCAAATCAAAAAAATGCCTATCTCCCAAAGAGGTGCAAGTGCTCAAAGCATGGTGCATTGAGGAATTCGATTCTGAACGCCTTATTATAATCTATGATTGTCTCGACAACCAACCCAAAAACCAATGACAATTAAATATTAAACCTTAAAAAAGATAAATCATGAAAACTATAAAATATTTTACTTGGACATCACTATTGTTGGCACTTTTAATAACAGGCTGTTCAGTAGTAAGACCCGGCCATCAAGCAATGAGATGGAAACCGCTGGGTAAAGGATTGCAAACCGAAAAAAAATACCAGGATGGTGTAGTATGGAATTGGCCATGGAATGGTATGGTAGACTACAGTGTGCAATGGCAAACTTTTAGTGAGGACATTTCCATTCTTACTAAAGATGAGTTACATATTGACATTACTGTATCGGTCACGTTACGACCCGTCGCAGGCGAGTTGGCTGAATTGGAGTTAGAGGTCGGTCG
>JAJCYL010000634.1 GCA_029262955.1 Cytophagales bacterium
TGCTACCTCATCCGGCTTAACCAGCCTCTGTATTCAGTTCCTGTTCTGCCTGCCCTCAACTTGATTGGGGGTTGGAACCAGGCTTTGCAGTCTCGCTTCCCTGCCTGCGGCAGGCAGGCTTCAGTGCATACCTCACGGTAAACCACCTTGCGACTTGCTAATACT
Organism: Cytophagales bacterium; assembly: GCA_029262955.1. Lineage (GTDB taxonomy): Bacteria > Bacteroidota > Bacteroidia > Cytophagales > Cyclobacteriaceae > JAJCYL01. Next base: position 166 of record JAJCYL010000634.1, read on the forward strand.
TCCCCGATCGACATCAGGGCGTATGAGGGACTTACACCCTCTGGAATAATTTGCTATCTTAGATAACAGGTGCTCATGCTGGGCACACACAGACACTATCATCCATAAGCTACTGAGCTGTTTGCAAAGGCTAGTGCGATGAGATACTTTTATAAATATTTGAAAAGTCCAGCTTACGGATGATAGTTGGACGTTATGCCACATCGTACCTTCATCATGACATATAGACTCTTAATTGTTTTCTTAATTATCCCAATAATCGGCCATTCGCAAAATGATTTTGCCGTCGGAGTTGGTTACGACTGGAGTCAGCTAGAACAAAAGGACAAGGATTTAATAAAACAATCTTCAGACAAGTATCTAAGAAAACTTGTCGCAAATGATGTTGAGGGATTTTGGGAGTTATGTCATCCAGATTTCAAGCGAGTAACTCCGCTGTCATCATTCAAAGAAATGGGTAAGATAATTTCTGAAATGATTCCAACTATGGAAATGATAGAATTCATTGATGCAAAAAGAGTTGTTTATAAAACTACTCCCAAATCTAGTCTGTTTTCAACTGGAGGCTCAATTGATAAAAGCAATCCAACGTACCTGCAGTTTTATACCATAGAAGGAATAATAGACCAATCAATCTCTTTGTATAAGGTAAAAGTAAAACCTTTATCAAGAGTAATTGCCTTGAAATTGGGTCTTGAAGAGAATGAATTCATGTTGACAAGATTTGATATAAACACATGTGCCATTGATGATAAGGATGCTGATTATTATTTGAACATTGCAAGGGAATGGGAAAATAATAATTCACAATTCTCGCGATTTGTAGCATTGAATATGGCCTATCGACTATCTTATTTAGGACAAGGCACTTCCACAAGTACAATGATTGATTTGACTAAATCTATTCAGGAATTGCAAAAAGACTCGGTTTTAATTACAGAAATTAAAAAATGGAGTGTTAATGACTCTATTTATGACATCATTAATACTGATCTCATTGAGACGAAAAGTGATATAACTCCAAATATTATTTACTTGTCAAAAGTGCCATTAGGTGAAGAATCTACCAAAAATGAAGTTAAAATTTTGTTTAAATACTTTTCAGAGAAATACCCGGATCTTGTTAACGAATTTAAAAAATTCGTGTTTACTGCATATGAAGAGTATCCTGTACTCCCAACTAAACAATATAAAATGTACAGAGTAGTTATGGACGTTGATGAACTGGAATAACGTGGCATAACATGGTTTAAAATTCAGCCGCTCACTCACTTTATCCAGCTTCACCAGTAAATCATCCGCTCACCTGCTTCATTGGAAACTTCGGCAGTCTCAGTAAGGATGGCATTCTTAAAAATCTAACTTGAATTACGCAGCTGTTAACTCTAACCGTTGCACATATTCAGCAGATTCGCTAGGTTAGTGGTTTTAAGAAACAACAAGCGGCCGCATTTTACACAGGTGGTTAACAGCAATTATGAGAGTAGCATTGTCGTTTATTCTACTATTCAGCGCAACAAACGTTTTGGCTTGCACCTGTATATCGGAAAATGAACAATCTGAAAAAGAAAGCATTTTAAGACAATACAATGAAGTTGAATTAGTCTTTATTGGGGAAGTTATTGAAGTCGAAATCTTGCACTTCAGCGATACTCTTGGTTTTGATGAGAACGGTCAACCATCAATATTTAAGAGTCAAAGATTAGAATACACCTTTTCAATTTCTAATTTGTTAAAAGGAGACAATAATTCAGCGGCCATCATTACCACTTCTGGGGACAACACATCTTGTCGCTTTGTTTTCAAGAAGGATGTCCAATACCTAGTTTATTCCTACAAGTCAAAATACGAAGATCAATCCTCAGTTATAGATAAAGTGGATCTTACCTATTTCTGGACAGACATTTGCACTAGAACCAGTCGAATAGACCACGTCACTGATTTTGAATTGAGTAGATTAAAGAGACATTCTAAACGTCATAAAAAAGCTGTTAATCGAGTAGACGGCCCCGACTAAATAGCCGGGGTGCGCCTCTCACACCACCCCCGAAAGCTTTCGGGGTACGGTTCGCGTATACGGCGGTTCGTTAATCATCACATCACCGCTCTTTACACCAGTGAAGCTATCCCCTAATTTCGTAAAGGGCTAAGCAAAGCTCTCCCAGTTCAATTTCAGGAAGATTAACCCCGATAAAAATCGGGACAGGCTGTTCAGTCCTTCATCAACTTGTGAGACCTCCACTTTCTCCTTTAGTGGCTCGTTACAATTGACTACTATGACCTCTGTACTCTGTCGCCGAAGCTTTTTAGCGTAGGAGCCTGACTTCTCCGCATAACCATCTCGTGGTTGCAGATCCCAGCCCTACAAGCTGGCTCATCGCTAAAAATGTTCACTGAACATTTTCTTCACGCTCTGCCCTCTCGGTAAGATGAATATCCCTGCCTGCAGGCAGGCTTGTGTCTATCGCTGCTACATCTACTATGTCGGTACAGTTCCTGACAATTACTTGTCGGGATGTTGGACTTCAGTATCATGTGGTACCTCATCCGACCTAATAGCCTCTGTATGTAGTTTCTGTTCAGCCTGCCCTCAACTTGATTGGGGGTCAGTACAGACACCGCAGTCTGGCTTACCTGCCTCGTCCGTCAGGCGGGCTTCAGTGCTTGGATCACTCCAAACCACCTTGTGCCTCCGCTAAAGCTTCAGCGACACGCGGTGCCACTTGCTTGGCTTCCAGGTACAGCCTGCCCCGTACTTGATACGGGGACCCCAGTGCTCACGGGACTTTCACCCTTTGGAACGCTCAACTTCAAGAGCTATATTCATCATTCAAGGCACACACACCAAGCAAAATTGAATGCACCTACCCAGTCTCTTCTATCAAACCATTAAATTCAATACATTAGCTCTATAATCAAGAGCAAGTGCACTCATTTTGCACATGTCCATTAGCGTTCATTGTAAACTTATTAATATGGCGGGTGGTGAAGACATTCTAGAACATGAAGAAATCCATATTTTTTGTAGGAAGTACAATTCTATTCTAAGGAACAAAAATGACAATGACATTTTCCACAATCTTGAAGTTGCAGGAACAATCAGGCAGCTGATAATAGACAAGGGATGTCTACTACACAAAGCAAATCAACATTTAAGACAAGACATCAAATTCATATACAAAGAAGCTCACAATGCTTATTTGTACCCAATGAGAATTCAGATTCTACTTGGTGACCATTTACAAAAAGATAATCGAGTTTATGGGCCAGTTAAATCTTCAAAACTAGATGAATTTCTAAAATTGCCTGTACTAAAGGTTGACTCAAAAAGTATAACAGTGAGGCAGATCGTTAAATATGCTTCAAACCAAAAAGGAGGTATTCATTTTAGTGACGGAAAAACCAGCGAAGATAAAGAAACGAAAAGTCTGTTGTCAAACTCTGTCATAGATGAAAATTCCATCCTACTTCACAGTATCGTCGCATTGAAATACGTTGTTCATAACACTCTCTACCCTTTAGCAAAAAATATTATCGATAGAGTCGAATTAAGAAATTTGCAAATGCACTATAAGATGGCAGAGCAACTAGGGAGTTCATTGGCCTTTTGCAAAGAAGAAAAGTTAGAGAGTAACGATTTAGAAATTCGATTTAAAGATTCATTTGCTATCCTCTTTGAAATTCATATTCAGGCGATATCAGACAAATCTGATTATTGTATTTACAGCCTATCAAATGGAGAACAGCTATTTGAAATAACAATGATAAAAAACTTTGTGATTTTAGTGAGGTTTCAAAACAAAGAGCATCACATCGATTTAATTAGATCCAGATCCTTACAAGGAACGAACTTCGTAAATAACTTTATCTCACTTGGGTTATTTATAGAACGAGATAACGATAATAATTTGACTAGTTCACTTTTTTTTGATCAGACTTTGTTTGCTCGAGAAACTTATGAGTGTAGTTTTTTTTCTTTCACTTACAACAAACAAATAGTTGGCACTGACATCCATCAAAAAAAATATTCAGAAATGTTAATGAACGAATTAATTGTAAGTTCAAATATCAGCCTAGATGAATTTAAGAAATACATCATTCGTAATATGCTTAAATGGAGATAAGAATGCTAACAATTAGGTGACAAACACAGTGGAGCGACTAGCAGATCATTTCGGCCATCTCTGTAGCCA
>JAJCYL010000635.1 GCA_029262955.1 Cytophagales bacterium
GTGCCCAACAGGCATAACTACAAACAACAAATGGCGGATGCATGGCATAAGCATTCCTGAAAAATCAACTCGAATTCACAAGTATCTCAGCGGTTTCCATCATGACATGCTCGAGTTAACCAAAATTTTAGGACGAAGCGACCCTCGTGACATCAAGTCATCCGACTTGAGAGTAGTTACCAATAAGCACAATTTTGCTGGTCATTTTCAAGAGGACGATCCATTTGGTTTCTACATGCCTTCTCCGGCATCTGACCACTGGAAATAGTTAGATTAATAATACTTTTAAAATATACTAATAGTATATACTTTTAAGGATGAAAAATTTATCGTTAAAGCTCGAAGACGATATCTTTTCTGACGTAGAAGAGATTATTGGCCAGATTGATAAAAAACGAAATAAGTATATTAATGAGGCTGTCAGTTACTACAACCGTCTTTATAAGCGAAAGCTCATGAAAGCTGCCTTAGTTGAGGAATCGAAAGTGGCTTACAAAAACTCAATAGAAGTTCTCTCTGATTTCGAGCCTATTGAGGATGACGAATTCCCCATTGACTGATGTCAAAATAAAGAGGTTCGAGATATGGCTAGCCAATCTCAATCCACAGAAAGGCACAGAAACAGGTAAAGTAAGACCAGTTTTAGTGTTACAGAGTGATTTGTTGAATGTTTCACATCCTTCTACCCTAATTTGCCCAATCACCACAAATGTGCTACCCAAGTTGGAGATATTAAGGGTGCATCTTAAAAAAGATACATGTGGGCTGAATGAGCATTCAGATGTCCTGGTTGATCAATTGAGAGCAGTAGATAATAAAAGGTTTATCAAGAAAATAGGGGAGCTTCCCAAAGCTCTTCAAAAGAAATTGGTACTGAATTTGAAGATCATTCTGGATTTGGACTGGTGACGATTTTGGGAATCCCGAATCTCGTAACAATCATATTTTCTGGTAATTGAAGTCAGTGTTTATGCACTGAACCTTTGATACATTTATTCATATTAATAAGGTTCAACAATAAAATAAGGTGTCATGAAAACAGGATTGAAAGTAATTGCAGGATTTATGGCTGGAACAGCTACCGGAGCACTTTTGGGTTTACTTTTTGCTCCATCAAGTGGTAAAAAGACCAGACGGAATATTGCCCGTGAAGTACGAAATGTGGAGGAAGAGTTGGAGCATGCAGCTCAGAAAAAGTTGAGACATGCCAAGGAAATTCTTAAAGATAAAGTAGATGATCTCAAAGTATCAGGAATTGAAATGGTGGATGGCCTAAAGAAGAACTTTAAAGAGTCTGCCGCTAATTAGCCAGTTTTTCTTCTTTGATTGGCATTACTCTTAGTAGTCTTGGCTTTTTGCATAGGCTTCTTTTCACCAAACTGGCTGGGGCTGTTTAAATCAAGATTGATTATTTCCTGGATTCCTTTATATGCGATACCATGGGAATTGAGTGTGTCGATCATTTCCTGATAATCGTTGGCATGATCTTCATGGATCAAGGTAGAATCACTTTCGTAAACGTCTTCAACGAGTGCTACAGCTTTAATCAATAATTCTAATAGTTTGTAGGTGGATTCATCACGCAAGGTTTCATAACCCTTCGCTCTAATGGCCCCTTTTCTGTCAGAAGTAGAGAAGTTCACCTCCGACTTAAGTTGTTCAAAATAACCTTTAAGTGTCAGTTTTGATAATGAATCCATAATTATTGAAAGTCAGGACTTTAAATGTATTATTTATTTAACTAATTGCCAATTGACTGGTGGATATTTCGAATCAGTTCCATTGCATTTTCCTTTTCATGGACAGGAGCAGTTTCCTTGTATTTCACAAAAGCTTCAATAGCCTCCTGGTACTCACGGCTGGTGGCCAGAACCAGGCCGAGATTGTAATACCCATTTGAAAACTCAGGGTTGATGGTTACCGACATCTGATAATGAACTTTCGCCAGCTCCACATTACCAATATCCGCAAATAGATTGGCGAGGTTGTAATGAGCCTCGTAATGCCTGGGATCATTTTTTAAACACTGGGTGAAGGCATCGATTGCTTTCGTAGAGTCATTTTCCTGGGAGTAGATAATACCCAAATTGCAATAAGCATCACCTAAATGATCTTTCTCATGGATTGCTTTCAGGTAAATTTCTTTCGCCTTTTCGGTTTGGCCCTGTTCATCAAATAAAAGCGCTTCCTCAAAAGGCGGCAATTGAGGTGTAATGCTTACCACCTTTGCTTCTTTGGTTTGTGTAAAAAGATTTAACTGGCCAAAATCCTCAAGGTTAACCTTCTTTCTACCTTTTTTAACAACCGCTTTCTTATAGCCAAATTTGGATGGAGTGGATTGTGGAAATTGAACGACTCGAGACACCAGCATTAAGCGCTTTTGCGCATTTTCTTGGTTGACTTACTTTCTTCTTCAGGGGTCTCCCCAGCCTTTTTCATCGGCTTTTTGTCGCTTTTTGCTTTATCAATACTCGCTTTTAAAGCGGTCATGATATCGATAACGACCGGTTCTTCCTCTTCCACGGTGATTATCTCTTTGCCTTCTATTTTAGCATTGATGACTTCCCGAAGAGCTTCGTTGTACTTGTCCTTCATTTCGATATCCGCAAATTTCTTAGTCATGGACCCGACCAACAAGTTCGCCATTTTTAGTTGCTCCTCATCAGCCTCCTGGTCACTGAGGCTTGGCACCTCATCAATATTTCTTACCTCATTTGGATAGCGTAATTTGTAAAGCAAGAGTCCTTTTTCATGTGGAGTTAAGAGAACAACGCTCTCACGGTCTCTGAGGACTACCTTACCGACTCCAACTTTACCGGATTCTCTTAAAGTTTTGCACAGGAGGGCGTAAGTTTTAGCGGCTACGTCACCATCGGGGCCAGCAAAATACGGAGAATCAAAAAGGGTATGGTGCACTTCTGTAGCATCCACAAATCCCTCAATTTCTATTAATCTGGTGCTCTTAAGCTTAACTTTATCAAAATCTTCCGGTTCAATAATTACAAACTGCCCAGGTTCATATTGAAACCCCTTCACGATGTCTTCCTGTTTTAGTACCTCTCCCGTAACCTTGTCCCGTTTCTCATATTTAACCGGATTATTGCCCTCTTTAGAAAGAAGATTGAATGATAACTTCTCGCTGGTATCAATCGCGTTATAAATACGAATAGGAATATTTACCAACGAAAATTGTATGTGACCTTTCCAAATTGCCCTCATAATTTCAATGATTAGCTACTATAAAGATATATAAATACTAGGAATAATTATATAACGAAGTCAATTTGGGTCGTTGGACATATTTATTGCTAGGTTTATTTCAATAGTAAAAACAGTATTGGTCATTTTGGTTTCTTTAGAAGCAAATTGAAAGAGAATTTCTGGCTCAAAGTGCTGAAATGACTTGACGATCATTAAAATTTGGCCTTTTAAATAATATTCACGTTCCAAACTTTCGATAATAACTAATTTCAATTCTCTAACTAATTATAACATGAGATACCCATTAATTCTACTCCTTCTATTACTTACCATTTCAAGTTACGGCCAACGTAGAAATCAAGCCAGGCAGACTGCACCACTGCCAGATCTTAACGCACATTATGCCGCCGTTAAATGGAGAAACGTAGGCCCCTTCAGAGGAGGCAGATCAGTCGCTTCCACTGGAGTGATTGGTGATCCGATTACCTATTACATGAGCACCACAGGTGGCGGAGTTTGGAAGACCAGGGATGCCGGCAACTCATGGGAAAACATATCTGACGGTTTCTTTAAAACTGGGTCAGTTGGAGCCATAGCAGTGTCAGAAAGTGACCCTAATGTGATTTATGTGGGTATGGGAGAACATGCTCCCCGCGGAGTGATGACTTCCTATGGTGATGGGGTTTACAAATCTACAGATGCGGGAAAAACCTGGGAAAAAATGGGATTAGACCTTACCAGACATATTGCCAACATTAAAATACATCCTAAAAACCCTGACATAGTTTATGTGGCTGCTCAAGGGGCTGTTCATGGTGCCACACCAGAACGTGGGGTTTATAAAAGTACCGATGGCGGCAAGAATTGGAGAAAGGTGTTATTTGTAGATAATAATTCCGGTTGCTCGAGTTTGTCGATGGATATGACCAATCCAAGAATTCTTTACGCAGCAATGTGGGACCATCGCAGATTGCCCTGGCAGATTGTCAGCGGCGGACCGGGAAGTGGGCTATATAAGTCCACTGACAGCGGTGAGACCTGGCACAAGATTCAGGAAGGCCTACCTAAGGAACTGGGTAAGATTGGTGTGTCGGTTAGTCGGGCCAATCCGGATAAAGTCTATGCCATAGTGGAAAGTGATACCGAAAAAGATCAGGGAGGACTATTTGCATCAAATGACGGTGGAAAGAAATGGACAAGGGTAAGTAGGGAGCATCGGTTGACTATGCGGGCCTGGTATTACACCGAAGTCTTTGCTGACCCAAATAACGAAAACACAGTTTATGTACTAAGCCCAAGAGCACTTAAGTCAATTGATGGGGGAAAAAGCTGGATAAGAATGACCGGAACCCACGGAGACTTTCATGATTTATGGATTAATCCTGACAATAGCCAAAATATGGTGATCTCCAATGATGGTGGGGCTGGGATTACCTTTAACCAGGGAGCAACCTGGGCCAGGCAAGACAATATGCCAACTGCTCAATTCTATCGGGTAAATGTGGATAATGTCTTTCCTTACCGAATTTATGGCGGGCAGCAGGACAATTCTTCGGTGGTTATTCCTCACAGGAATCCCAATGGATCTGGTATCGATGAACATCATTGGACTTACTCAGCAGGTGGTGAAAGTGCTTTCTTAGCTTTCGACCCTGATAATCCACGGTATGTCTTAGGTGGAAGCTATCAAGGGGCAATTGAGGCTTTGGACACCCGTCTGGGCGACGGAAACAGAGTAATGTCTGCACCCATACAATACCTGGCCATGGAAGCCAGGGACATGAAATACCGTTTCAATTGGAATGCTCCAATCATCTGGTCGAAGCATGAACCAAATGTTTATTACCATGGCGCACAGGTCTTATTAAAAACCAAAGACCGTGGGATTACCTGGAAGGAAGCGTCTCCAGACTTAACTCGTAATGATAAAAGCAAGCAAGGCAAGGGCGGTGCACCCTATACCAACGAAGGGGCAGGAGGGGAGAATTATGGTACCTTAAGTTACGTCGTAGAATCTCCGCACGAAAAAGGAGTAATCTGGACCGGTAGTGACGATGGATATGTACAAATTACGAGAGATGGAGGAGCCAATTGGAATAATGTCACACCCTCTGGATTAAAGGAATGCCTGATCAATGCCATTGAGGTGTCTCCTCATGATCCTGCCACAGCTTACATTGCGACAACCAGGTATAAATTCAATGATTTTACACCGGCCATGTATAAAACGACTGATTACGGGCAGTCATGGACCAACATAAGTGGCAATCTGCCCTACGGTTCCTATGGTAGAGTAGTTAGAGAAGATGATGAGATTAAAGATCTGCTATTTACTGGTACGGAAATGGGCATTTACGTTTCATTTGATGGAGGCAAAATATGGAATTCACTTCAACTCAATTTGCCTATTGTGCCCATTACCGATTTAATCATTCGACATGGCGATCTGGTCGCGGCCACACAGGGTCGTTCATTTTGGGTCCTCGATGATCTGGGATTAATCAGACAATATAAAGGAGCAAATAAAGAGTTCACACTTTACCAACCTGAAGATACCTATCGGGTGGCCGCAAGAAGTGAATTGGACAGCTCCTCACCGGAGGTTAATGGCATGAACACTTTCAGCGGAGTAAATCCAGCTTCAGGGGTAGTGATCTATTATAACCTCGATGCGGACTCGTTGAAATTAAGTCTTGAGATATCCGACAGCCAGGGCAAACTGGTGAGAAGTTTTTCATCAGAAAAGGACAAGACCTTTAAAGAGTTTCCGGGTGGACCTTCTCCAGAACCTTTGTTGAGCAATGCGACCGGCCTTAATCGTTTCGTTTGGAATATACGACATACCTCAATCACAGGAGTGCCAACAGTTTGGATAGAAGGTAGCTATAACGGGCACCAGGCTGTGCCTGGCGATTATACGGTTAAGCTTGTTGCTAATGGGAGAGAGGCGACATCCAATTTTAAGATTCTCGCTAATCCTTTAGTTGAGGCAACAGCGGCTGATTATCAAAAACAACATGAGGTGATGTCTTCCATTGAAAACAGAGTATCTGAAATTCATGGAAAGGTCAATAGCATGTCGAAGGTTCAAGGTCAGATTGATGCGATCATGGATAGACTTTCTGATGAGAGTCAATATCAGCAATTGATGGAGCAGGGGAAGGCATTAGTAAAGAAATTACTCGACTGGGATGGAGAATTGATCCAGCGGAAATCAGAGGCTTATGACGACACTATCAATTTCGAAAATGGCCTGACAGCCTATTATTTATTCATAACCGGTGAGCTGGATTCTAATATTCCTTTTGTAACTGAAGGGGCTACTGAGCAAATGGAAGTTTTGGAAGGACAATGGAGAGTGTTAGAGGCTCAGTATCAGGAGATGATTAATAAGGACATCCCGGAGTTTAATAATGCGCTTAATGATGCTGGTATTGGAGTAATTAGTTCGGATTCTGAGGAGAGTATACCTTAAATACACGGAGCGTCATTCTGATTGAAGGTAAAGTCGAAATGAAGAATCCTGGTAACAGCTGAAAGTTCTAAATCTAACATTACCGGGATTCTTCGCGACGCTCAGAATGACGGTGTATTTTCAGGTTTACCCTGATTGCATTTATAATAAATAAAGGACGTCATTCTGAATGAAGGCAAAGCCGAAATGAAGAATCCTGGTAACAGCTGAAAGTTCTAAATCTAACATTACCGGGATTCTTCGCTACGCTTAGAATGACGGTGTATTTTCAGGTTTACCTTGATTGCATTTGTGATAAATAAAGGACGTAATCCTGAATGAAGGCAAAGCCGAAATGAAGAATCCTGGCAACAGCTGGAAGTTCTAAATCTAAGATTACCGGGATTCTTCGCTACGCTCAGAATGACGATGTATTTTCAGGTATATCCTGATTGCATTTATAATAATTAAAGGACGTCATTCTGAGTGAAGGCGAACCCGAAATGAAGAATCTATGCAACAGTTCGGAAGTTCTAAATCTAACATTACCGGGATTCTTCGCTACGCTCAGAATGACGGTGTATTTTCAGGTTTACCTTGATTGCATTTGTGATAAATAAAGGACGTAATCCTGAATGAAGGCAAAGCCGAAATGAAGAATCCTGGCAACAGCTGGAAGTTCTAAATCTA
>JAJCYL010000636.1 GCA_029262955.1 Cytophagales bacterium
GATTATCAACATGAGTGGATCCCTTGGTCAGGTATAATCCATTCATGTTAGACTCTGCACCCTCTCCATCAATGACAAAATTCAGGTTATTTCGAACTATTTTACCACTAAAAGTGAAGGTATGGCACGAGAAGGAACTGGTATCAGCCTGATAGATTTGAGTAGTACTCATCAGAACGGCATTGTCTGAGTCATTTTGTACTTTGATAAAACTGCCCCTTGTGGCTTTGTTAGCGATAATTTCAACAACCGAATTATTGAAACTGATATGGTTACCAACAGTGGTGAAATTTTCTACGAACGTAACTTCACTGTTTTCTCCTAATTCTATTAAAACCCGGGGCTTGTTCACAACCTGCTGCGATTGGGCATCCGAAAAGAAATAAAGCGAAATTGGCTTTTTCGACTCCGTGTTTTCTGGTACCTGGATGTGTATACCGTCCTCAGTCAGAGCCGTATTCCAGGCAAGAAATCCGTCCTTTGTGACTGTTTGATTAGTGCTGAAGTAATGATTAAAGCTTTCTTCATTGTTTCTTGAAGCATCTTCCAATTTTGTGATTTGGATTTGCTCATGCTCCTGATGAATTTCTGTTAAACCGGAAGAAAGTTTGTCATTGATGAAAACCAGGGTACTGCCCTCTATATTTTTGATGATAGAAGACTGAACACTTTCCTCAGAAATATTGGGCTTTCCATTCTTTAAATCAAAATCTAAATTCTTCTCAAGAAAAGTGGTCAGACGAGTGAATTTGTATTCCTCATTTTTATTTCCTGGAAGACCACTTTCCTTGAGACTCTCGATAGCCTTTTTCCGATGCTGATGAATAGCTAAAGATTTGTTGCCATTGAGCTTTGACTCTAATGCGTCAAATTGGTCAAATATGATTTGATTTAGTTTACTCTCCATTTCAAAATCGACTAAACAGTTGCCCCTTTTTCTTCTTTGATCCAATCGTAACCATGTTCCTCTAGTTTCAGAGCCAACTCCTTTCCACCAGATTTTACAATCTTGCCATCCATAAGAATGTGCACAAAATCTGGAACGATATAATTTAAAAGTCTTTGATAGTGAGTCACTATGATTGTGGCATTGTCTTTTGTTTTCAATTCATTTACACCATCCGCCACCACTTTTAGAGCGTCAATATCAAGTCCGGAATCAGTCTCATCGAGTATGGCCAGTTTGGGATCTAACATAGCCATTTGAAAGATCTCGTTTCGCTTCTTTTCTCCTCCGGAGAACCCTTCGTTCAAAGATCTGCTTAGAAGCGATTGATCTAATTCCACCAATTTCATCTTCTCCTTCATGAGTGTAAGGAAAGCGACGGCATCTAAACGCTCCTGACCTCTGTGTTCTCTTATCTGGTTAATGGCGGTTTTTAAGAAATTCGTAGTGCTAACGCCTGGGATTTCTACAGGATATTGAAATGCCAAGAAGATTCCTTCCCTCGCCCTGTCTTCAGGATTCATATCCAATAAATCCTGATTATTATACTCCACAGAACCACCGGTGACCTCATACTCTTCTCGTCCGGCTAAGACTGAAGCCAATGTACTCTTACCGGATCCATTAGGCCCCATAATAGCGTGAACTTCACCAGCTTTTACTTCTAAATTTATTCCTTTTAGAATCTCGTTGTCTTCGATCGACGCTCGTAAGTCTTTAATCTTTAACATTAGTTAAAATAGTTTCGAGTTTATGGTTGATTAGTTTCGGGTTAATTCTCTTCAACCATGAACTTCTTCCCCCTATGTTTAGTTTTTTTCAAATAGTTCATGAATGAGCCAATCATCTTCCCAATTCCATTGGCATCATTAGTCAGTTTTTCAAACTGCTCTTTGCTTATATAATTTTGATCATATGCTCGATAAAGTTGACTCACCACTTCTCCAGATGACCCTTTTGCAATTGATAGGAAATAAATAAACTCTTTTCTCCCATCTCTTTCGAAGCCTTCAGCTATGTTGTCCATTATCGATCCACTTGACCTTCTTATCTGATCCTTAAGTGAATAATCTTTCGATAAGTCGGTTGAGTTAGTCATCTTATAAATTTCAGCACTTAGGCCTCTAGCTTTTTTCCAAGCTTCAATCTCTCTAAAATCTTTAATTGTACTCATTCAACTATTCAACTCGAAACCTTGACTCGAAACTAATTTTCATTTATCCCACACTTCCTTCCAACGTCAAGGCAAGTAATTTCTGCGCCTCCACTGCAAACTCCATGGGCAATTGTTTCAGAACTTCCTTGGCATATCCATTAACGATCAGCGCTACTGCATTCTCTTCATCAATGCCTCTTTGTTGGCAATAGAATATCTGGTCTTCACCAATCTTTGAGGTGGTTGCTTCGTGCTCTACCTGAGCAGATTTGTTGTCAATATCTATGTAGGGGAATGTATGCGCTCCACATTGGTCTCCCATTAGCAATGAATCACATTGTGAATGATTTCGTGCGTTGTCGGCCCGTTTCATCACTTTTACCTGACCGCGGTAGCTATTTTGGCTATGACCAGCTGATTTTTCTTTCGTTTCTTTCCTTATTAGGTTTTTTTTGAAATTATGTATCATTTTTTTGGATTTTTCTTA
>JAJCYL010000637.1 GCA_029262955.1 Cytophagales bacterium
GAAAGTGAGCTTTTTGGTCATGAAAAAGGAGCTTTCACCGGTGCTCATTCGGCAAGAAAAGGAAGGTTCGAGCTAGCTAATAAAGGCACAATATTTCTTGATGAAATTGGGGAGTTACCTCTTGGCCTTCAAGTTAAATTACTGAGAGTTCTTCAGGAATCTGAATTTGAAAAGCTGGGCAGCGAAAAAACATTGAAGGTAGACGTTAGGGTTATAGCCGCAACAAATAGAAATCTCGAGGAAGCAATTAGCCGTAAAGAATTTAGAGAAGATTTATTTTACAGATTGAATGTTTTCCCTATCTCATGCCCACCACTGAGAGAACGCAAAGAGGACATTCCGTTGCTGGCTGATCATTTCGTTAAGAAATATGAACATATTGTTGGCAACAAGATTCAAAAAATCTCAGCCATCACTATTAGTAAGCTGAAGAGCTACAATTGGCCAGGCAACATCAGAGAACTGGAAAATTTGATCCAACGATCGATGATTACCAGTAGCTCCAGTGAACTATCAATAGGTGAAGAACTTATCAATACAGTGGCCCCGGGCAATTCCGAAACACTCTCCATGGAAGAAGCGGAGAGAAATCACATAGTTAATGTACTTCAGCTTTCAAAGTGGAAAGTGAGCGGTAAGGGCGGTGCCGCTGAAAAACTGCAAATGAACCCCAAAACACTATTTTCAAGGATGGAGAAATTAGACATCTCTCGTTATCAAAATTCTGATATTTAGGATTATTTCCTATATATCAGAAATTAATCCTCCTGTACATTCCAATTTTTAAACGCTAATTAACTGATTCATAGTTATATATGTGCGAAAATGAGCTTTGGCATCGTATTGGATAATCCTTATTCATTGATTTACAATGATGAAGGAAATTATCTATACAGATTTAACGGCTGACAAATTCGAAAAAGTAATTCTCGAAAAAGATCATGTCATAATTGAGTTCAAGGCAAAATGGTCAGGCGTTAGTCATTTGATCAATCCAATTATTAAAGGGATTGCAAAAAGGTACCAGGGCAGTGTTGATGTATACAGCTTTGATACTGACGGTAATTTCGAAATCATTAAAAAGTACGGTGTCAGTAAACTTCCAACCCTCATGTTTTTCAATGAAGGGAAACCCATTGATGCCATAGTTGGTGCACATTCGAAAATGGAAATTATTGAAAGAATTGAATCGCTATTTAATTAGAAACTATATGAAAATTGCAACACCTATCATCAGACACTATTTATCCCAACACCCGCTAATCAATTCATTGACTGATTTTCAAATGCAAAATCTCGAATACAACTCCAAATTAAAGACCCTGAAAAAAGGAGAATTCATATCACTCACTAACCATAGTAAAAACATATACCTTATTCTATCTGGCCGAATTAAGATCTATGAAATGGATGAAGAAGGCAATTCGTTGATCAAAGAACTCCTCAAGGGTGGTGACTTCTTTGGTGAACAACATGATGGAAATTCCAATATACAATTAGAATGTGCAGAGTCAATTTCCGAACAAGTGATTATCAGCGTTATCAACTCGTCAGTAATTCAGGAAATGCTGGAGAAAAATTATGCATTCTCAAATGGCTACAACCAGGTGATATGGAAAAGGTTCAAGCAGATTGAACAACGCTATCGCAACCTCGCTTTTTTAAAAGACACCAAGAGCCGATTAATAAGTCTACTTACCGAATGGGCCAAAGGAGACGGCGAAAGAAGAGGGGACAAAATTGTACTTGAGACCTATTTAACTCATAAGGACATGGCAGGTATGATCTGCTCGACCAGGGTCACTGTGACTACCATCCTCAATCAACTACGAGACACCGGAGAAATCAATTACTCCAGGGGAAGAATAGAAATGGACGCCAGCTA
The DNA here is from genome assembly GCA_029262955.1 of Cytophagales bacterium. GTDB lineage: Bacteria > Bacteroidota > Bacteroidia > Cytophagales > Cyclobacteriaceae > JAJCYL01. The sequence goes on from JAJCYL010000637.1 coordinate 1,886, forward strand.
TATTTAGCGGAGCTATTTTTATGATTGACTCAAATCCAAGCTCCCTTCAATTATGAAGAGAAAGATCTATCTACTTATAGAGACCTCTTGTGGAAGTAGGTCAAGCAAAATATTCGACTCGCTGATCATGGTAATGATAGTGCTGAGTGTTATTGAAATAATCATTGAATCATTCAGCGGTTTCGAATCCAATTACCATCAATATTTGGTTGACTTTGAAGTAGCCGCCATAACTATTTTCACCTTAGAATACCTCTTGAGGATATATGTCGCGGACCTAACTTATCCTGATGTAAGTCCACTTAGAGCTCGCTTGAGATTTATGTCCTCGTCTTATGGAATTATTGATCTCGTAGCAATTTTACCAGCATTCTTACCCTTGCTCTTACTGGTAGATTTACGGTTTCTACGCTTAATTCGATTGATTCGCTTATTGACTCTATTTAAATTAAACCGCTATACTTCCTCATTAAGGTTAATTGGCCAGGTTGTTAAGGAAAGACTTCCGGAATTGGGTATTAGCCTATTTATTATAATGGTCATTACTTTGATTACCGCGATTTTGATCCATTACGCTGAAAACGAGGCGCAACCGGATAAATTCCCTAATGTTATCGCTTCCTTGTGGTGGTCCATTATCACCCTCACAACCGTAGGTTATGGTGATATTTATCCAATTACTCATTTTGGCAAACTGATTGCCAGTACAACCTCTATACTAAGTATTGGGTTTCTTGCCCTGCCAGCCGGGATCATTAGCTCTGGTTTTATTGAGAAGATTCAGCAGTCCAAATTGCCAAGCAATTGTCCCCATTGTGGAAAAGCAATTGATCACCAAAGCTCGGCTGACGACTAACCTCAAATTACACTTTCGAAGACAATTTCTTTACTACGTTGCCCACTGAAAGCCCTTGAACAAGTATTGAAAACACCACCACAGCATAAGTAATAAAAAGTATCACTTCCCGATTTTGATCAACCGGCAAAGTCAATGCCAGCGCAATTGATATGCCTCCTCGTAATCCTGCCCAGGTCAGGATCACCAACTCTTTATTATTAGATCGATGCTTAGGACTTTGTAGTCCGTTACCAATTGCTGTTGCGACGTATCGAGCCACTAGTACTATCAATATTGTGATAGAGCCTAACAATACATACACTAACTTAAAATCAAGAACCAATATCTCAATCCCAATCAAAACGAATAAAATGGCATTCAAGACTTCATCAATAATGTTCCAGAAAATATTGAGATTAGATTTAAGTGAAGAGGGTATATCTAATTGAGTGAGCCTGTTGCCAATGAGAAGTCCTGCTACAACTATGGCCAGGGCACCGGAAACACCGATAAGCGCAGCCAGAGCATATCCCGCCATTACAATTCCTAAAGTTATATGTACTTCTATAACCGGTTCGTCTTTTATCGCTGCCAGGAACCAGATTCCGATATAGCCAAGTATCACTCCTAATACAATACCTCCACCTCCCTCAACAATAAAAGATTCAGCGATCCCCCAGGTGCTCAAGGCCTCACCACTCCCATGTTCAGAATTTCCTCCTGTTGCAATGGTCAGCAGGGTTAGAAATACAACAATGCCCACCCCATCATTGAAGAGCGATTCGCCAATAATTTTAATCTCAAGTTTCCTCTCAACATTAGCCTTTTGTAGAAGCCCCAAAACTGCTACCGGATCAGTTGGCGATATTAAAGCGCCGAAAACAAGGCTTTGCATGAAATTAATATCGATACCCAGAAAACTGGCTGTGTAATAAAACAGGGTTCCAACAATGAATGTTGAGATAACCACTCCGACGGTAGCAAAAACTATCACTGGTTTTTTCTCTTCGAGTAGGTTATTTAGGTTAACGTGGATCGCACCGGCAAACAGTAAGAACCCCAATAAAAAGTCAAAAAGTATGGTACGAAAATCGATCTCAACTACAATGCTGCAGACCTGAACAAACCATTCTAGATTAATAAGTTGTAAACCACCAAGTAGACTTGAAGCCACGATCGATAAGATCATGACTCCGATTGAAGGTGGCAATTTGAAAAGCTTATGATTGATAAAGCTCAATAGCGCTGAAACTGCAACAATTAGGGAGAATATTTCAAACATGGTTTATGTGCTTTTTAATACAATCGATCAATGATATAACAGGGGCAATATTTATACACCTACCGCAGCTGGTTTTGGTTTAATGATCAATTTTAAAATTTCAAATTGCAAACCCTTAGTGTTTCTGATTCTTAATTGTACTCATTGCAAAGAAAACTCAACCTACAACATCCTGACGATAAGAAATATTTGGAGAGCATGTAATTTAATAGTGATGGGCTTCCCTTGGTGTAGTCCGTAGTACAACGTATTTACTAATAGACCATCAATCCAATTAGCACTTAGCTAAATCATTCACATGTATTGTTGAATACACCAGTATTGGTTAAACACTAATAAATTAGCATAATCAGACCTTTAAGGTAGGTCTGAGGTTTAGTAGGTTGATACTCCCAATCCCCAGGTGGGGTTGGGAGATATTTTAATGTTAATCAATTTATGACTACTAGGCCTAACCAAATCATAATCTGATGTGTTCGCCAAAAGGCTTGAATAATTCGACGCCGTTTGGGTACGGCATAACTGAGATCAATATGTCACGGCCTAAGAATAAAAATCAATCCCGAAGTTGACTGATAATTGTTTTGCCGAATCAATGGGTATATTAATATTAATTGTTGGATTTAGATCCGTAAGTTCTTCCGTACCTCTACCCCCGCTTACAGATGAATGATTGCCAATCCAACGAGATTCCGACAAGAGCAATAGTGAAAAGCAGACTTAGTTGCATCCACATCCTCCACCCGTCTTGCCTCCATTGGCACCGGAAGCACCTTCGCGATAACTCTGAAAATTGGTTTCGAACATCTCTACTTTTCGGGCAACCAGTTTCATATCCTCATCATTCAGATAAATCTTTTGATAGGCTTCCACAGTTACACATCCCTGGGCGATAAAAAATATCGCCACAAATAGACCGGTGGCTTTAAGGCTAATTTTCATTCTCGACTTTTTTACCGGTAACATAATTGACGCTTGACGCCGGCTTTATTTCCTGGTAATAATTCAGTTTCAAATTATTACTGGTGACCAAACGATCATCATCGGTAATTATTAAACCTTCAATTCCTTTTAGTGCATTTAGTAAATCAACACCTTCAACTTCTCCCAGCACAAACACTGATGTAGCTAATGCATCAGCTAATTCGGCATCCGGGCATACAATGGTAACGCTTTTGATGCCGGTTGTTGGATATCCAGTCTTCGGATTGATGATATGTGCATATCGCTTTCCCTCATGCATGAAATACTTCTCATAATCACCGGAGGTGACAACCGCCATTTCACTGACCACTAACCAGGACAT
>JAJCYL010000638.1 GCA_029262955.1 Cytophagales bacterium
TAACTTTATACAGCTCGCTAAGGGTCTTCCTAAGTGAAATGCACTTCCTTCAGGGTCCCTTGCAGGAGACCCTGAGAGGAAGGAAGTGATTTCTGCGAAAGCCTGTCTGACGGCAAGGCAAGCAGGAATCTACCGGCGAGCACCTCAGAGATTCCTGTCCTGGCGGGAATATGGGCAGGCAATTGAATAACAGTTCTAACTTTAAGTAATTGACAAAGCGTATGTTATAACTTTATACAGCTCGATAAGGGTCTTCCAAAGTGAAATGCACTTCCTCTCAGGGTCACTTGCAGGAGACCCTGAGAGGAAGGAAAACCTCATTCGTGATTTCTGCGAAAGCCTGTCTGACGGCAAGGCAGGCAGAAATCTACCACTGGGTGGAAGTACCTTAGAGATTCCCGCCTTTGCGGGCATACTATCGGATAACAATTCTAACTTTAAGTAATTGACAAATCGTATGTTATAACTTTGAGTCAATGACCTACAAACCCAGAGATATATCGGAAGAGATTGTAGACAGGCTCTCTCCCTTTTATGACCTCAATGAAGCCAGGGCCATCAGTCGCCAGCTATTGGAGGAAGTTTTGAATATTCGAACGGTGGATGTTGTAGTGAATGATGAAATTGAACTGGATACCACAAAACAGGACGAATTAAACAATATTCTAGATCGCCTGGCCGAGGGAGAACCGGTGCAGTACATTCTTGGATACACCTGGTTTCGAGGTAGAAAGTATAGAGTCAATTCCAGTGTGATGATACCGAGGCAGGAAACCGAGGAGTTTGTAGAATTGGTGATCCAGGAAAATAAGCAGCTGGGGCTTAAAATATTAGATATTGGTGTGGGCTCAGGGTGTATTGCTATCTCATTGGCATGTGAGTTAGACAATGCGGTGGTTCATGCTTGCGACATTAGCAAAGAAGCCCTTGCTACCGCCGGGTCAAACTCTGATGGGCTTAATGGAAAATTGATCCTACATGAATGTGATATTTTGAATGATTTTCCGGCCATCGAAGAATTGGACGTTATTGTTAGTAATCCGCCCTACATAAGAGAAGTGGAACAAGTCAATATGGATGCTAATGTACTTGAATACGAACCTGAGATAGCACTTTTTGTGGAAGATAATGACCCCCTTCTTTTCTATAGAACAATTACGAATTGGGCCAAAACCAAACTAAAAAAAGAAGGAAAGATCTATTTTGAGATCAATGAGGCTTATGGGCAGGAAACCAAGCAATTACTAATCGCTGAGGGATTTAAGGAAGTAAGGGTAGTTAAGGATTTGAATGGAAAGGATAGGATTGTCGCCGGTAGTCAACGGGAATAGCGTTTTATTTGCTATAAGGAATACTCCACCATGATGAAATCCCCGGGGTTCTCAATACCTCCGGCTGATTTATAGGCTTTTCTTGCACTAACATTTGATTTCTCTGTCAAAACCCAGGCTTCTTTGCAACCGAGATCTTTACTGTACCGGCAAAGAAATTCGATAAGTCTGCGGCCAATTCCTTTGCCCTGGTGTCTATCAAGAACCCCTGCTTCATTGATAAATAGTTGGGCTTGCTTATCGGGATGTTCATAGTGAAACCCTGACATCATACCAACCAGATGTTTCCCATCATAAGCCACTGCGAGGTGATGTCTTGGATCGGCTAAAAATTCTATAGCCAATTCAATGTTAATTTTATTGTCGAATAGAAGATCACCGACCTCAATTATAGAGTTTAGGTCCTCAATAGTAGCAATCTTCAATTTTATATTGCGTTCCATGTAATGAACGATCAAAACCCGTTAAACCCTCTCCAATATCATCGCATGCCCATGTGCACCGGCGGCACATGCTGCCAAAATCGCCAATTGACCATCCTCACGTTTCAATCTATTCATTGCCGTGGTAACCAATCGTGCACCAGTGGCACCAAATGGATGTCCCAGCGACAAAGAACCTCCATGAACATTGAATTTATCTCCAGGTATTTCTCCCAGTTTCTCAGAAACTCCAATTTTCTCTTTAGCGAAAGCTGTTGAATCGAGACACTTTAAGTTGGTCAATATCTGTGCTGCGAATGCCTCATGATACTCGAAGACGTCGAAGTCTTTAATAGATAGACCTTGACGATTGAGAATTTGATAGGTAGCGTACGCGGGGCCAAGAAGCAGTTCTTCATTGGGGTCTTGCCCGGTAAAAACATAGTCTCTGACTCGAGCTTTTGCTTGAATGCCTAACTCTTTAGCTTTTTCTTCCGACATTAAAAGAACCACTGCTGCACCATCAGTCAAAAATGATGAATTGCCAGCAGTTAAGGTGCCGTTTCTCGTGTCAAATGCAGGGCGTAATTTTGCGAGTTTTTCAGCAGTTGTATCTTTTCGGATGGTATTGTCTGTTTTTATAGGCTTAAACTTGGGAGGAAATACAGATTTTGAGATTTCTTCGGCTAAAATTCCCTTTTCTTCGGCTTCGGCTGCCAATTGATGTGAGCGCTCTGCAAATTTGTCCTGTTCCTCTCTGGATATATTATACCTCGCCGCCATTAGGTCACAATCTAAACCCATTGTCCGCCCGGTTGAAAACTCCGAAATAGTCGGTACTTCAGGTTTGAAATCCGCTGGGCGCAGGCTCAACCCAAACTTAATCATGTCCCCAACTCCTCTGATTTTCTGGGCATTGAAGAGCTTCTTCCTCATCTTTTTTCTAAAAGTAATAGGGATGTCTGAAACACAATCGGTACCTCCTGCGATAATTACATCGGCCTGACCGGTTCTAACAAGATCTACCCCATGGGAAATTGCAGCATTGGCTGATATACAGGCTTGCGAAACAGTGAGTGCTGGGGTCGTGTTTGGAATGCCGGCAGTCAAGGCAGCTTCGCGGGCAACATTGGCAGTTTTTAAGTTATGCACTACCGTACCCATGATTACACGATTGACTATTTGGGGTTCAATTGATGCTTTTGTTAACAGGCCCCGAATAGCCATGGCTCCCAATTGATAGGCCATAAGATCCTGGTAATCTGTTCCAGATCTAAGGAAAGGAGTTCTAGTACCTTCAACAACGACTACCTTTTTTCCGATGTACTCCAAATCCAGGTCTAGTTACCTTTCTTTTTCTTCTTCAATAATCCCTTCAGTGCATCTTTTGCATCATCCGCTTGGTCTCCAATTAACTTCTCCGCTTCTTCTTTAGCTTTCTCGGTGGCTGCATCTTTGGCTTTATCTACTTCTTCTTTCGCTTTATCAACAGCTTGATCAGCTCTGGCCTTAGCCCTGGCCTGTTGCCTCGCTAATTCTCGTTTGGCTAGGTCTTCGGCTTCCTTTTTTCTTTTCGCTGCCTCTGCTGCCAGTCTGGCTTTTGCAGCATCTGTGACAGATGATCCACCGGAATTCTCAACACTTCTCACTGTGATCTTAGGATTGTCATAGGTGCCACCAACACCCAGATTTAATTTGACTTTGTCCCCAACCAAATTGGCACCTCCAAGCTTTGAGGCAATTAGATTGTTGGCTGCAGCTGCCACTTTCCCAGTAGGTACATTCATTCCCATGATATAGTCGAGGGTACCATCAATTCCGTTACTTCCTGAGATAGTTGTTTCATATCCACCAAAAACAACATTGAAGGGCTCCAGATGAACTCTGCCGTCTTTAATCTCCGCTTGCATCAAAACGTCTTTCAGGCTGATTTGATCCGGTGAAGTTTCTCCACTGGAGAGTTTGGTCAACTTTGTTGCCCCATTGATTGCGGCAATAAGTTTCATGTCACCTTTATAGGCAGCCTGGGCAATTTCGAGAAGTCCTGCACCATAAAGTTTATCGTAAAGTGGCATCATGTCACTTCCAAGCACTCCGCCAATATTGAATTTGGTAGAGAAATTACCCGTCATGTTTTTCGCCATTGGTGCAAGGGTTTGAATAGTATTGAAAGTCCTATAGGACTCAGCTATAGAGAGGTTTTTGATGCCTAACTCAAAATCGAAGGTTGGATTTTCTTGTCCGCCAGTTGCGTAATAACCTGCCATAGTGAAGGTCCCGTTCAATAAATTGAAAGCTACGCCTTCCATGTTCACTCGACCATTCCTAACAATAATATCTCCTTTGAGATCCTTAATGGTCATGTTATCATAAAGGATTTCTGTTATACTGGATTTCAGAATGAAATCAATATTAGTGGGTATCTCAATGACTTCCAGGGCTGTAGTATCCTCTTCTACAGCGACTTCCTCTTCCGTCATCCATTCGTTAAGGTCGAATGTTTTCGATGAGAAATTAAGGTCGCCCTTAATAGTCTGATTTTCATCTAGTATATATCCCAAGTAATTACTTAGGGATCCTGTCATTTGCATATCGCTCTTTCCAAGATTGCCGCTAAAGGCACTAAGTCGAATACTACTTGGATCAAGAGAAGCTTCGGTATTGGAAATGCCAAATCCTTGTGGTAGATCGGGACTTACGAATTTGAAATTATTGATACTTAATGTTCCGGAAGTCGGAAGCAAATTGTATCGCTCCGCATCCAGGTCAGACATTTTTCCTGATGTTTGCAACGTAGCATTAATCTTACCTTCTAATTCCATACTATCGAGTGGAATTACTTTAGTGAGTTTTCCAAGATCTAAATTCCCATTCATGCCAAAATTCCAATTGTAATCTTCCAGATTTTTGAATGCCAGGGTGGCTTCCACTTTTTCACCGTCCATCAGCATGGAAAAAGTTTTGAGATTAAAACTAGTCTTAGTCATATCTGCAGAGGGGTAATCGAATTCAGAATCTATGGTCAATTGTTCAATTGGAATCGGATATTCAGCGTATTTGACATAACCGTTATCAACTTTAAGCTTTGCATTAACAGCAGGCATGGAATTGTCATTATAGACTCCCTTCACAAACCCCGCAAAGCTTATATTGCCAGATGCTTTCAGGCCATTCAAATACTCCTGATAAGTTCCTGGTATTAATGAAAGTATACTGACAATAGTAATTTCGTCGCTGTCAAACGTGAGATCTATCCCAATATCCTCTCCGGGCATGGAAACGGTGCCATCAAAACCAAAACCGAATTCATTGAGGGCAATTCTATTTTGTTTGAAGGTATAAGTGCTATTGGGTAGATCCATGGCCATTGTAAAATCGACTAAAAGCCTGCGGTTGGAAAGATAATCCTCACCTTCAAACCCAAGAGACCAGGAATCAATGGTGGTTAAAGTGGTTAGGTCAAAAAGATCTTGAGTGAAATCACCACTTCCATTATGATTTAATCCCATTATTGTCGTATAGAAATCCATGGATTGATCATAGTAGAGGAGATTACCATTGACTATTTCCCATTTGTTGATGCCAACATTAAAGGCGGTACTTGCCGTATCTACCTCAACTACCTCTTCTACAGGTTCATCAGAAGTTTTAGCGATGTCATAATTTGCGGTGCCGTCCTCAAGGACCACCACATAGATCTCAGGTTCGATTAAACTGATGCTATTTACATTTATTCGTTCGCCGTTGATGACGGACATAATATCGACGACAACCTCAAATGATCCCATCGACATTAATGTATCTCCCTCAAACTGATCAATCCCGACAATACCGAAATTACCCATGCCAACTGTGATATTTGGAAAATCCTTAAAGAGAGTCAGGTTAAGATGATCTGAATCATAGTAAACTTTGGCGTTTACGTTATTGGAAATTTCCGCATCCAGTGCTTTTTGAATATCATCCTTGAATATTATTGGAAGAACAAATGCTGTGGCCAGCAATACAATTATTAAACCGAATATGATCAGGAAAAACTTTTTCATGCCTATTTATGATTTGAAACAAATTACAAGTTACGAACTTGTCAGTTTCTTAACGAATGCAGCAAATTATTTTCACGTTGCTCAATCATTTTATTCTTATTCTCGTATGAATAGTTTTCGCAAAATTTACATTTGCGCCACAACATTTAAATCCAATTAGAAAAACTGGTTAATTCACTGATTTATTGAGGGATTTGAGCTAATCAATGTAGACCCTATCAATTATCAATAATTGGCCTTATCAACTTTTGAAAGCATGAAATTCGGAACTAAAGCTATTCACGCAGGCCTTGAGCCAGATCCTACTACGGGTGCCATAATGACTCCTATTTACCAAACCTCTACGTATGTACAGGCTTCACCCGGGGTCCATAAAGGATATGAGTATTCGAGGACGCAAAATCCCACAAGGCATGCCTTGGAGAAAAATTTGGCCGCTTTGGAAAATGCCAATCACGGATTGGTATTTGCGTCCGGATTAGCTGCCACTGATGCAGTTATGAAAACCCTTAAACCAGGTGATGAAATTATTAGTACAAATGACCTCTATGGCGGTACCTATCGACTGTTCACTAAAATATTTGAGGGCTATGGACTGAAATTTCACTTCGTAAATATGACCGATCTTCAAAACGTTGAGTCCCATCTCAATGAGAATACCAGGGTCATTTGGGTAGAAACCCCTACAAATCCAATGATGAGTATCATTGATCTCCAAGGGATTGCCAATTTAAAGAAAGGCAAGGACATCCAATTGGTTGTTGATAACACATTCTCATCTCCCTATTTGCAAAACCCAATGGATCATGGTGCGGACGTAGTGATGCACTCAGTAACAAAATACATCGCTGGTCATTCAGATGTGGTGATGGGTGCCCTAATGCTGAATGATGATGAGCTTAAAGATCAGCTGGCCTTTATTCAGAATGCCAGCGGAGCCGTTCCCGGACCGCAAGATGCTTTCCTGGTTCTTAGAGGAATCAAAACACTGCATGTCCGAATGCAACGTCATTGTGAAAATGGAAAGGAGATAGCTAATTATCTAAAGAACCATCCAAAAGTGGATAAGGTATATTGGCCTGGTTTTGAAGATCATCCAGGTTATGAGATAGCTAAAAAACAAATGAGAGACTTTGGAGGGATGATCTCATTTACAATGAAAGATGATAGTGTGGAATATTCGGTTAAAATCCTCGAGCGTTTTAAACTCTTTAGTCTGGCTGAGTCTTTAGGGGGTGTGGAGTCCTTGTCAGGTCATCCCGCAAGTATGACACATGCCAGTATACCAAGAGAGGAAAGACTAAAATCAGGTTTAAAAGACTCGTTAATTCGATTGAGTGTTGGTATTGAAGACATTGAGGATTTGATTGAAGATCTGGAGCAGGCATTGGGCTAGTAAGATTCTCTGGTTTTTGGTTTTAGGAATACAAAAGTCATATAGACTAAAATTAAGAATGCTGAAAAAACCAGAGTCATGCCGACCGTTCTGGGGTGTCCAATGGGATTGATTACTATTTGATAGATGTCCCGGATAAGAGGCTCAGGACTTGTAACAATATCCCAACTGTTCCATCTAAGATATCTGCCCAAATAAATTCCAAAACTGCCCATTACAAGAGATGCAATTGCTACAGTCCAACCGATGAATAGGGAGAACTTATTGGAGACAATTCGCTGAATGTTCATCAAGGAGGCAATGCCCATGATTAAACCGGTCCACGCGAAGGTCAGCACCATCAATAGATCGAACCATTTTGGCATTCCACCTCTTGTTTCCAAATGAAAGAGATCCGTAAGGATATACGGAGCGTTGGGAAAAAATAATAACCAAAGACCCACAACTGGAATAAGTGTCCACCGTGTTAATCTAGGCTCATAAATTTTACCCATAGCGCTGATACCAAATGGGACCCAAGCCAAAAATAAATTCCAGGTTAGGGACCAATAGGTAATTCCATCTGTCCAGTAGAAACGAAATAGCAGTAAGGTAACGGCTAAAGCAGTTAATGAGAAAAGCAAAAGTTCGATCTTACTTTTGCGAGTATTGAAAAAATCGATTGCCATTTTTTGATTTTGAATGGTTGGTAATGCTTATGAACGGTTAGGTAGATGAATTTGTTGTTTGGGGAGTTTATCCACCTTAACCACTGATAATCATTAAATGCATGTCTATCTAATCGTGATTTAAAAAACATTGTTCACCGCGTATCTTACACCTGTTTAGAAATGATAAAATTTAACCATTGTAATATGAGCTTAATTAAGACGATACAACATGTGGGCGCAGCCTTCCTTTTGTTCTGCATACTTATTCCTGTGGAAAATATTGCACAGCGCAGAAGGGGTGGCAACACAGCAGTTGCTACAAAGAATTATGATCAGAAACTTTATGATGCTGTTCAATGGAGGTCAATTGGCCCATTTAGGGGAGGTAGAGCCAGTGGAGTTGCAGGTGTAGTTGGAAAGCCAACGGTTGCCTACATGGCGGCGACTGGCGGTGGCGTGTGGAAGACCGTAGATGGCGGGTCGACATGGAGTAATATTTCTGACGGATTCTTTGGAGGTTCGATTGGAGAAATTGCAGTAAGTGAATCTGATCCCAATATCCTTTATGTTGGAGTTGGGGAGAAGACCTTAAGAGGTAATGTTTCGCCGGGTTATGGAGGAATGTTCAAATCTTATGATGGAGGCAAGACCTGGGAAAATATCGGTTTGCCAAATGCTTCTCATACAGGAAATATTATAGTACACCCAAAGAATCCCGATATTGCATTAGTAGCGGTAATCGGCAATTTATTTAAAGATTCACCTGACCGTGGCGTTTATAAAACTACTGATGGCGGCAAGAACTGGAAGAAAGTACTGTTTGCTAATAATAGAGCCGGTGCAGCAGACATGGCTTTTGAGCCAGGAAATGCCCGGATTATTTATGCTACCACGTGGAATGTGAGAAGAACTCCCTATAGTTTGGAAAGTGGCGGAGAAGGATCTGCACTTTGGAAAAGTACTGACATGGGTGAATCCTGGAAAAACATTTCCACCAACAAGGGATTACCAGATGGTGCGTGGGGGGTATCTGGGGTTTCAGTCTCAGCTGTCAACCCTGACAGGGTTTATGCATTGATCGAAAATGATAAAGGTGGTCTTTATCGTTCTGATGATGCTGGAGAGAACTGGGAATTTATGACTGGCGATAGAAACTTAAGGCAAAGAGCGTGGTACTACACCAGAATATTCGCAGATACGCAACTGGAAGATAGAGTCTATGTGATGAACGTTCAGTTTTGGAGATCTGACGACGGAGGTAAGAATTTTAAGAATTTTGATACACCACATGGTGACCACCACGATTTGTGGATTGCTCCCGAGGACAACAATCGGCTTGTCGTTGCGGATGATGGAGGGGCCCAAATCAGTTATGATGCCGGAGAAAACTGGTCAACCTATATGAATCAGCCAACCGCTCAATATTACAGAGTGACCACCGATAATAGTTTCCCTTATCGAATATTGGTTGCCCAACAAGATAATTCTACTCAACGTGTGAAGCATCGTTCTGACGGTCGTGGGGTTTCTGAGCGGGATTGGCAGCCAAGTGCTGGTGGTGAAAGTGCACATTTAGCACCTGATCCTGATGATCCAGACATTGTTTACGGCGGTAGTTATGGAGGCCTCCTCCAAAGAGTTGATCACAAAACAGGGCAACGCAGAACCATCAATGTGTGGCCAGACAATCCTATGGGTCATGGAGCCGAAGGCATGCGCTATAGATTCCAATGGAATTTTCCGATTTATTTCTCACCTCACAATTCGGATAAGCTATATACTACTTCTCACCAGGTTCATGTGAGTTACAATGAAGGACAAAGTTGGGAAGTGATCAGCCCTGATTTGACACGAAGTGAAGCAGACAAATTGGGCCCTTCTGGTGGCGAAATAACCAAAGACAATACAGCCGTTGAATATTACGCGACTATTTTTGCATCAACAGAATCTCCTTACGAGAAGGATCTGATTTGGGCTGCATCCGATGA
>JAJCYL010000639.1 GCA_029262955.1 Cytophagales bacterium
AGAGTAATAGGTTTTGACAAAGACTATATCTCTGAGTTTGTATATGGGGGAATTGATGGTGCTATAACCACCTTTGCGGTCGTTGCCGGAGCCACAGGAGCGGAGGCGGAAGTACGCTGGGTGTTGATTTTTGGCTTTGCCAATTTAATTGCTGACGGCTTTTCTATGTCCATTGGTAACTACTTTTCCACAAAAGCTGACCGCAACAATTTCGAAAAACATCAGGCCATTGAGTATTGGGAAGTGGAAAATCTCCGGGAAAGAGAAGTCGAAGAAATTCGTGAGATATATGCCGCTAAAGGATTCAAGGGAGAGCTGCTGGAAAAAGTTGTTGAGGTCATCACCTCAGATAAGGATGTTTGGGTGGATACGATGATGAAGGAGGAATTGGAGATGATTAAGGATACTCGAACACCAGTTCAAACCGCTAGTGCAACATTTATCTCGTTTATGTTTGTAGGCCTAATTCCTTTGATTTCCTATATCATAGCAGCCATTACCCCTATCAATCAAGATAATTTGTTTCTTTTTTCTTGCATAGGTACTGGGTTTGGATTAATCTTAGTGGGCTATCTCAAAAGTAAAATCACTAATGAGAAAATGATTAAAGGCATTGGCCAAACCCTCCTTTTGGGAGGCATTGCAGCTGCTCTAGCTTATTACGTAGGTGAAGTTCTGGCCCGTTACATTCTTTAACCCACCTTCTTTAATATCTTCGCTCATCCTCATATGATATCCAGGTGGACTAAAAGAACAATCATAATAGTTCTCTCACTAATAATCATTGGTGTCGGCTCAGGTTACTATTTTCATGAGAAAAGTAGCCAATTTCGTTACTGGTGGGACTTACCTCTTGAAAATCAACTTTTGAGTATTGAATTGGAAATCCAACGTCCTTTTAACCATTATTTCTTTGGTGAAATAAGTCCTCAATCATACAGTCATTTGACGAAGGATTCTCTCAAGTCCTCAATTCGTTTAGGAGCCAGGTGGATTGTTAGAATGCAAGAAGAATCCGGGAGATTCAATTACTGGTATAATCCTGTAGAACATACCTATAGCCGTCAATCAGAGGATAATTTTCTGAGGCAAGCAGGAACCAATTATTCACTACTAACCGCATTTGAAGTACTGGGGGACTCGCTATTCTTTCAAGCCTCATTATTGAACCTGAATTATCTAAATAAGTTTCTTGTAAACAATCACCCTGACACAGCCTACTATTTATACCGCAAAAAAGCCAAATTGGGTGGCATCGCACTCCCGATGCTAGCTATGCTCAAGTTGAAAAAACTCACTAGTGATAACAGCTATGACAACAAATTGAAATCGTTAGCCAATATGATAATTCATCTCCAGGATATTTATGGATCCGGACAATATAAGAGTACTTATGTCTATAATGGCAGCTATACTTATGAGCAAGATAGGGGTTGGGAATCAAATATATATCCTGGAGAGGCTATGCTGGCCCTTGCCGAAATGTACAATGCCTTCAATGATTCTATCTACCTCGAAAGTTTGAAGAAAGCGCTGACCTATTACGACAATAACGGTAATTGGAAACATTATTCCTTCATGCCCTGGACCACCATTGCGATGAGCAAAATCGCTATTCAAACTGGTGATGCTAATTTTACAGACTTCGCTTATAAAATGACAGACAGAATTCTATATTGGCAAAATCTGGACGCCGATCAAGAGGCTTTCGGTAGCTTGTTTGGTGTGCCAACAGTTTTTTCATCTACATGGATGGAAGGTGTAGGGGCAGCTCTGAAACTGGCCAATCATCAGGGTGATATAGAAAGAGAAAAGCAATATTACCAGCAACTTATGGCTTCATTCAATTGGCTTCTCAAGCTTCAATATACACAAGAGGATATCCAAAGAATGGGTTTAAGCAAAGATGCCCTTGGTGGATTCAAGAGAAGTCAAATTGAACCAGAAATTAGGATTGACAACACACAGCATGCCATTTCATCATTAATCAAAGCACTCGAATATATTAACACACAATGATAAAAAACTGGAAATTCAAAGTTGGAGCAGCTTTAATCATATTAGGTGTCACAACCTACGCGATTGTTAGCAATCATGCGACACTTCTGACATATGTACATAGTCCGGAGTTAAGTGAACAGGTTTTGGATCAGTCCTTATTGCTGTGTAAACAATTCTTGCTGGCAAATCAAAAAGAAAACGGCAGTTTCAACTATGAATATGACTTCGTAAATGACAAGTTTTCTACCGGCGATAGTCAGGTAAGACAGGCGGGTGCGCTCTGGGGAATAGCATTGGTACATCAGGAAATCCCTTCTGCAGCCTCAAAAAAGGCCGTAGAAAAAGGTCTTGAGTTTTTTGAATCACATACACGACAAGGTAGTAAAGGAAAATTTATTGCCTATCCGGGTCAAAGATCTGGGAGAACGGGAACTATGGCATTGGTCTCCTTAAGCCTCATCGATTTTTTAAGGGTAGAACCCAATCACCTCAAAAAGCAACATTATGATTCTTTGTTAAATGATTACATCAATTTTTTGCTGTCAATAAGGCAGCGTGATGGCCACTTTGCGAGCGGTTATAATTTAAAAACTGGTAGGGCTTCAGGCAAACCTTCCCCTTATTTTGATGGTGAGACACTACTTACTCTAACAAAGGCAGCCAAATACCAGGGTTATGATAGCCTGCAAGATATTATTGCTGAGTCGGCCGAAAAGATGTATCAATTCTATGTAACTAATGCCCGAAAAGAGGATCGAGACAGCGATCAAACCAAGGGCTTTTATCAATGGAGTTCCATGTCTTTTTATGAAATCTATACTGCCGGTTGGGGAGATCACTGGGCCGATCGCACAATTGAGCTGGCTTTTTGGATGATCGATACGCATAGAACGCTATTCCGAACCAGGAATACTGCATACGCCTATGAGGGGTTGGCTTCTGCCTATCAACTGGCCAAGCTTTCCGGCAACCAATGGGCTGTAGACAAAATTGGGACTGTAATTGATCTAGGGTTGTCAAAGCTCATTTCGTGGCAAGTGGGCGGTCCCCTCCAGGACAATTATTTAATCAATAACCCTCCTGCTTCAGACATTGCCATAGGCGG